>JBEQCC010000299.1:0-4530 GCA_041639455.1 Pelosinus sp.
ACTTTCGAGCAACTTTATTAGCCATCATTATTCTCCCATTTGTATCTATCACTATCAATGCATCGGTTATCGATTCCATTATTTCTTTGTTAAAATTGTTTGCTTGCTCTAACTCATTTCTAATGAATTGCTGCATTAAGCAATACTCTATACTTTTACCAAGAGCTGTCATCATGCCAAGGGTATGAGTATGTCTAAGCCAATAATAACCGGCGGCATTTATTACTCCAATTACTTTTCCATTCTCATCTTTTATCGGTACAGCAGAACAAGCCCAATGCTGTAATGCCACGTTATAATGCTCCGGTCCAACTAATTGTATTGGTTTTTCAAGTAAAGCCGCCAGATTAATAGCATTCGTACCGCACGTAGCCTCACTTCTGCATACTCCTGGCTTCATCTGGCTATGCGCTTTAGAATCATCAAGTACCTTTCGATCCCCACAATACCACAATAAATAAATATCTGCGTCAAACAAATCAACTCTAAAACCTGATCCTTCCACGTTTTCTGCAATTGCTTGCAAAAAAGGTGCTGCTACTCTAATCAGTTGACTATTTTTTTCAAGCCGCTCTTTCAATTCTTTTTCAGAAAGCATTACATTGGGAATATTATAAGGATCAATTCCTCTATTTCTGGATCGAGTCCATGAACTTAGTACTTCGGCAGATATAATATTATCAGAGACCAGCTTCCCTGTAGAAAGAAATTGTTCCCATGCTTCCGTTAACGTGCTAATTCTTCGCTGTAGTTCTTCATAGTTGCTAGCAAACTCTTTCTCCGAAACATCCAATCAATACCACTCCTTATTGCATAAAATAAATATCAATTTAATATAGGAGTTCCTATAAAGCAGGTAACCTGTAAGTAGAATTTTTCATTAAATATGTTACATTTTGTGCAATCGATTTTGTCGTACTATTCTATCAATTACATTCATTCAACTTTTAATCACGAAATCCTTCACAGAAAATCGGCTTACTGTTACATTTTGTCTCATAAGTTGTGTTACGATACTATTAAACCTTTATCCTTTTACAATGCCTTTTCTACATATTATTTAATCTGCTTTTGATAAAGAGCAATCGATGAGATATGAATCAGAACTACTGAACATAGCTTCCCTACAAGAAATAAAATTGCTGTTTAACCTTGATTCATCAAAGCTAAACAGCAATTTTATCCTTGTAACCCATCCTAGGGCGTGTCTGAAAACTATACAGGAAATCAATTTATACGGCTTTCTCCTGATACAATTCAATGCTAAATTGCTTCATTTTCCTATAAAATATTGCGTCTATCACCGATATTATTTACTTTTATGCAAACTAAAAGATGGTTTATATAGTTAAATCTACAACTAAGCACTCACTATAACTGGGCAGGTGTAGCTTCTTTTACCCATAAGACTGAATTTTTCTCCTGTAAGTTTAACTTTCTCTTTATATACAATATTTTCCGAACTAGTACCTAGCATCAACTCTATATTGCCTGGCTCTACTACAAACTCCATATCCTCGTTATAAAAGCCTAATTGTGTTGTATTCAACAAAAAGGATAGCTGTACACTTTCCTGCAACTCTAAGGAAATTCGTTTAAATCCTGCAAGCTGCTTTACAGGTCTCGTAACATGTGCCTCACAATCTCTATAATATAGTTGAACAACTTCAGCGCCTGATCTATCCCCAATATTTTTAACAGTACATGTTAAAGTTATTACTTCACCCGTTGCAAATTCATTCTTTGCTAGTGAGGGGCTTGTAATCTCAAAGTTTGTATAGCTTAATCCATGTCCAAAAGGAAATAGTGGTGTATTTTTTGAATCAACATAGCCTCCACCAAATAATTCTATACTATTTATGCCACTTTTTTCTTGAACTACAGTATATCCACTACCAATTTTGTGGTTGTAGAATATAGGTACTTGCCCTACATTTCTTGGCATTGTCATAGGAAGCTTTCCAGAAGGATTAATCTCACCACATAGAATTTTTGCAATTGCACTTCCACCATAAGCACCTGGAAGCCATGCTTGAATAATAGCCTTAACATTATCTGCAAGTTTCGGCGCATATTGTCCTGGTCCAGAAAGCACAAGAACTATATCTTTTCCTGTCTTAACGATTTCATCTAAAAGCTGTTGTTGAACTCCTGGAAGGTCCAGACTAGTACGATCCTTCCCTTCACCACCAGTACACTTTGTCCACCCGCAATTACCACCAAGTGTCATAATGACGATATCACTGCTTTTTGCAGTTTCTATTGCATTTTCAAAATCCCTCGTATCACAACCAATAATCTCGCAGCCTTTTGCATAGCTAACCTTATTCCTTGTTTTTAACTCTTCAACTAAAGTCGTACCACCATATTTATTCTTGAGCAGTTGCTCAGGGTCAAAATCATTTCCAAGAAAATCTGCCATACTGCCAAAATTATAAATATTTTCACTGTCTTTCTTTTCACTTTTAGCTTTTTTCTTTTCATCCATAATCCCATGAAATGTAGGTTCTTCCTTGCTATCAGAGCTTATGCCCGCAATAAGTTCATAATATGCCGTTGCAGTGTACCCGCTTACGCCAGGACGTATCAAATTAGCATGTGGACCGATGACAGCTATTTTTTTGTTACTCTTTAATGGTAAAATAGATTCTTCATTTTTCAGAAGTATAATAGACTGCTCCGTTATTTCTTTTGATATATCAATGCTATGTTCATTTGTCATAGCATTAGCTACATCATCCTCATTAATATACGGTTGTTCAAATAAGCCTAGTTCAAACTTAGAGGCAAGAACTCTACGCACAGCTTCATCTATAATGGAAATGTCTAACTCGCCACTCTCAACATATTGACCTAGCTGTCTGTAAGCAGCTCCAACAGGCATCTCAGTATCCATTCCTCCTTTGATGCCCAATAGCCCTGCTTCAGTATAATCCTTTGCAACTCCAAAAGTATTAAATAATTTCCAAACGGCTCCACCATCAGAAACTAAGACTCCATCGAATCCCATAGTTTTACGAAGCAAATCCCGTGCAATTTTCTTATTTGCACCGCATGGAATACCATCAATTTCAGAATAAGATGCCATAACTGATCCTAACTTTGCTTCCTTAATAGCAGCTTCAAAGGGAGTTGCAAACACTTCATATAATTCACGATCATTTAATCTAGTAGCGGCAGTATTTAACCCAGCTTGTGTTTCTGAATATCCTAGGAAATGCTTGCCAGTGGCTAAAACACCATCTTTTATATTTTTTTGCATACCTTTAACATAGGAAATTCCTATCTGTGATACTAAATAAGTATCTTCACCAAAGGTCTCATATACCCGACCCCAACGCGGTTCTCTTGCAATATCGACTACAGGTGATAATCCTTGGCGAATTCCTACTGCTCTTGATTCTGTTGAGATAACACTACTCATTTCTTCTACTAATTCTGGATTAAAAGTTGATGCAGCATTTATCATTGCAGGGAACATAGTTCCACCTGCCGCAGGATATCCACTAAGGTTTTCTGCTTGCAAAATAACAGGTATGCCTAAACGAGTTTTTTCAACAAAATAACGTTGAATTTCGTTTGATATTTTTGCAATTTCATATTCTGAATTTAGGCCAACCATACTATACTGGGTAATTCTTCCGAGTCCATTACTGCAATACTCGTTAAGTTTATTATAATCCAGCCCATCAGCTGATAATAACCTCATTGGTAATTCGCTGGATATTTGTGCTAATTTTTCATCTAGAGTCATTTTGGAAAGTAAATCTTCCACACGTTGTGGTATTGGTTGATTTTTATTCTTGTACATTCTTATCCCCCTTTATTTATATAGAAATATATACCTTACTCTTAAGTGTCGAATATATCACCACCTTTTTTAAAAATTTTCTTAGTTTTTCTGCCTAACTATGCTCTTTCCTATTAATTTTAATATGCAAAATTCATGCCAAAGTAACAATGTGCATTTTTCATAACATTATAATTTAACATTTGAACTTATGGCAGTACCTCCTGTGCTAGGATAGTTGGAAGGTTCCAAATAAACTATAGTAAGAGATCGTTTAAACAATAAACGCGTGATGACAACATGCCTCTGCTAACTTCCCATTAAAAGCATCAGGGGCAACCTTTGTATTAAAATTGGGAGTATAATTCTTCTCTGTAGTTTTTTACAATCACCTGCTGTCCTTGGAGCCAATTGAAGAAAGCGAACAAGGCTATAAAGTAAATAAGACAAAGACATGCCCTATACCAGAAAGACTTTAGCTGGAATAACATAGCCATCCAATTAAACTAACGTTTTAAACCTAGAACATAAATAAGGGGCTGTCTTATCGCGACAGCCACCTCGGAAATTCCGAGACCGCAGGAGGTTTAATAGAAAAATTCCAGTTTCATCATGTATGTTTTATCCAGACTATCCGAAGTTAAGTTTGTCAGTCCTTTATTCTTGATCTTAAAGTCTTGGTATTCAAGAGAGGCAACCACATTCTTAGCGACAACATTCTGGTACGCCAGGTAGAGAAC
>JBEQCC010000300.1:0-3203 GCA_041639455.1 Pelosinus sp.
AATCGCTAAACAATCAACATCCAATTCCTCTTTAAAAAACCGTGAATTCTCATAATTTTTATCCCAGCAAATAGCGTTTGTCGGACACGCTTCAATACAATAATTACAATACAGACACAATCCTGAATGATAGATATATGACGTTAAATGCCGTTTTTTCTGCTCATCAGTGCCTGTAGTCAACTCAATCACATGATTAGGGCATGCCCTTGCGCACAGTCCGCACGCAATGCATTTTTTATTGTCTAACTCCAACTCACCGCCACGAAAACGCTCGGGCATGGTTAGCTTTATTTCGGGATACTGCAGCGTTTCCTTTTTGCTAAAGAAAGCTTTTAAGGTTACGCGCATGCCCTCTAATAATCCTTTACCAACCATAGCTTTCCCTCCTAACTAAAAAACTTGTAAATATACATGCCAATCCCGGTAACAATAATATTAAGCAGCGCCAATGGCAGCAATACTTTCCAACCGAAAGACATAAGCTGATCAATGCGCAGCCTGGGAAACGTCCAACGAAACCACATAAATAGAAAGACCATACCGCCAACTTTAAGAAAAAACCATACCCAGCCAGGAAGCCATGGTCCATTCCAGCCACCTAAGAACAATGTGGTTGCAATCACGGAAACAGCTAATAAATTCGCATATTCCGCCAAAAAGAACAGAGCCCACCGCATGCCGGTATATTCGGTAAATGGCCCGGCAACGATTTCTGACTCACCTTCGACTAAGTCAAAGGGTGCCCGGTTAATTTCTGCTGTTGCCGTAATCACATAAACCACAAAGGCAATCGGCTGTAAAAGGATAAACCAGGTCTGCTGTTGTGCGGCTACTATCGTGCTCATCCGCATCGAACCCGCCAGCATTACGATCCCCAGAATCGAAAGCACCATTGGAACCTCATAACTCAGCATTTGGGCGACCGTTCTCATACCGCCCACCAAAGAATATTTATTATTAGAGGCCCACCCTGCCATCAGAAAAGGTAACACCGACTGAGAGGACATTGCTATAAAATAAAAAATACCAATATTTAAATCTGCAAAAATGACCTTATTATCAAAGGGAAACACTACAAAAACTGCAGCTGCAGGGATAAACAGCAGTATCGGCGCTAAAATCCACATCCATTTGTCAGCTCCGGCTGGCATAATATCCTCTTTTGCCATTAGCTTAACCATATCAGCTACCGTCTGCAGCGTCCCTCCTGGACCGACACGGTTAGGACCTGACCGTCTCTGCATGAAGGCACTTACCTTTCGCTCCGCGTAAACCAATACAACTGCCGTCAAGGAAATAATCGTAAAAATAGACACAATATTTATTAAACTCATGCAGATATCTACTAACTGTGGATCAGATAGAAAACGTCCTAATATAGCTCTTAGCATCTCTGCAATTTTAAACAATCCTGTTATTTCTTGCATACCTTATAACTCCTCTTAATAAAGTTTAGCAATCCACTTCCCCCATCAATGAATCTAATGTCGCCAATATCGCTACAACATCACCGATTAATAGGCCTTGACAAGCTTCATTCAGCACTTGCAGATTAATAAAGGAAGGGCGACGCACATGGAGGCGATAGGGATTCGTTCCGCCATTGCTAACGATATAATACCCGAGCTCGCCGCGCGGATTTTCGATGGAATGATACACCTCACCAGCCGGTGGCTTCACCACTTTGGGAACGGAAGCCATAACTGTACCTTCAGGCATTTCATTTAGCGCCTGTGTAACAATATCGGCGCTCTGCTTCATTTCTTCCATCCGGATAGTATAACGATCCCAACAATCACCAACTTGGCCTAGTGGCACACTAAAATCAAAACGATCATAAATACCATATGGTTCTACTTTTCGAATATCATAGTCAACGCCTGAAGCTCGCAAAGCAGGTCCAGTCAAACCAATTTCTACTGCTCTTTGAGCGCTAATCACACCAGTATTTTTTAAACGGTGATACAGAATTTCATTGCCTGTCAATAAGCGGTGATATTCATCAAGCATAGCAGGAAAATCTGTCAAAAAGCGCTCCAATGCCGGGATAAATTCTGCCGGTATGTCAGCGGAGACACCGCCAAATCGGATATAGGTATAGGTTTGCCTGGCACCGCAGGCCATATCAAACAAATCCAAAATCCGCTCACGACTGCGAAAGCCAAACATCATTCCGGTAGAAGCACCAAGATCAATTGCCAACGAACCCATAAAAATCAGATGACTGGCAATTCGATTTAATTCCGTCATAATGATTCGCAAATATTCCGCACGTTCGGGCACTTTAATGCCCATTATCTTTTCTACTGTCTGACAATATCCTAAGTTATTTCCCATGGATGAAACATAATCCAACCGGTCAGTATAAGGAATAAATTGGGCATACGTTCGGCTTTCCGCCAGCTTTTCAATACCACGATGCAGATACCCCATATTGGGAATCGCTTGCACTACCGTTTCACCATCCAATTCCAGCACGACTTGTAATACACCATGCGTGCTAGGATGCTGCGGTCCCATATTCAAAGTAAAGGTTTCTGTCTTTAGCATAAACTCTTTACCTCCTTTTCCCCTGCATTATCAGTATGGTACGTTTTGCGCAATGGATGTCCATCAAACTCATCCCGCAGTAAAATCCGCCGCAAATCAGGATGTCCCGTAAATCGTACGCCTAATAAATCATATACTTCCCGCTCTTGAAAATTTGCAGAAGGCCAAATAGTGGTGGCTGATGGGACTTGAAGATCTTCCATACCACAACGAGTCTTAACTGTAATCGCCTGACGAAAGGGCAAGGAATATAAATGATAAACAACTTCTATGTATTCCAAATAATCGACCGCCGTCAGATTACGCAGCATGTTAAATTGATACAACTCGTTGGTTTTAAGAAAGCCCAGTATATCCGGCAAACAATGTGGCTCTACAAGTAAAGCTGCCTGAGCTTCCTCGCCAATTATTTTTATGTCTTCTAAATACCGCGCTTTAAGCTCAGTCAACAAATTATTTATGTCTCGATTACTCATGACTTTCTCCTCGCAACCTCGGGATTCTTAATCTTACGTTTTAATTCCAGCATTCCGTGAATCAAAGCCTCCGGCCGGGGCGGGCAACCGGGAATATACACATCGACTGGTAAAATCTTGTCCACACCAGGAACAACTGAATCGGAATCAGCAAAGGGACCTCCGGAATTTGCG
>JBEQCC010000300.1:3213-4521 GCA_041639455.1 Pelosinus sp.
TTTGGTTCAGGCATCTGTTCATACAAACGCTTCAACGGCCCAGCCATTGCCCAAGTCAAGGTGCCCGCAACAATGAGCAAATCAGCTTGTCTTGGCGAAGCACGAAAAACCTCGTACCCAAACCTTGATAAGTCAAACCGCGCGGCAGCAGCCGACATCATTTCGATTGCACAGCAAGCAAGCCCCGAGGACAGCGGCCACAGTGAGTTGCTTCGCGCCCATTTTAATACAGTATCCAAACTTGTTAAAATTATATTTTTCTGCAACAGCTCATTATCTTGCTCTTCTTGCATCTCTAGTTTAGTTACTTCCATTCCAATGCTCCTTTCTTCCAGGCATATCCTAGCCCCACTAATAAAATACTGAGAAAAATAAACATTTCAATAAAGGCGAACTTTCCCAACTGCTGAAACTTAATCGCCCAGAGATATAGAAAAACAGCTTCAATATCAAAAGCGACAAATACTAATGCATACAAAAAATAACTTGCTCTAAATTGCACCCAAGTCTCGCCAACCGTATCTACACCGCACTCATAGGGCAAAGATTTTTCTATGCCATGCTGGCGAGGACGGGGACGAATAACAAATGCAGTTCCTAACGCTAATAATGGAAAAACTAAAGCAACGAACAGCAGCAATCCAATATTTCCAAAATCCATCAACATATTCTCTTTCCTCCTTCGATAATGAATTACTTTATTTATGTACAATAATAGTCTGCCACTCACACCCAACATCATTCTTCTTTTGAACAGCAATTTTTATGCTAAAAAACGGATTAAAGCTCCGACTATTATAGTCTTCTATTTCTTTATTTCATCCGTTTTAAAATCATATACACTTGTTTTTCTCCCCCACTCCTCTAATGCGTTTATTGTTCTTAAGAATACATAATACATAATACAGGTTAAAGTGCACACATCAATTCTATCTGTCAATTCATGTTTAGTCTATTTGGCATGATGATATCATATAAAAGGAATCATTAAATTGATTCATATCACAGTCTATGAATACTTTGTATGAAATTACAATGTTCGTTACAATATATACAATCCCTTTATTTATCTATAGTTTTTAAATTTTTTATTTTATTATTTTATTTTTTTATTATTATTAATAACCTTATCATTCCCTTACTATATCGAAATTGTCTTGTATCACTTTGGACCACTATGAAAATGCCATATTCTAAATGCCGATTGTATTCCAACATAAATATGCACTGCTCACTCGTATTGTGGACAGTGCACATCGCTTATTAAAACAATTTCTGATTTTATAAATACCCTGCATTGACACTCCA
>JBEQCC010000301.1:0-4121 GCA_041639455.1 Pelosinus sp.
CATCGCCGGATTGACCAGCCGTATACGCACCCTTTCACCGCATTGCACCGGTAGCGGAGTTGTAATTGGAAAACATCGCCCGTTCATAGTAAAAAACTGCAAGTCGTCGCTCATGGGGTTAACCTCGTAGCAACCTGGCTCCAAAACTCCCATCGGCAACCCCTTCACAGCGAATTCCTGCAGCAATAAAAAATAGTCACAGTCAATTGCCTTACATTCTGGGTCTAGGATGATAAAGCCACCGGCCAGCCCCATCATATCTTGCCGGGCAACATTATGATGAGTGTGATACATATGCGTACCTGGCGGATTGGTAATGTGGAACCGATAATCAAAGTAACTGCCTGGCTTAATTTTCGGTGAAGGCTCTACGTCAGGCACTCCATCCATATTGTTAGGTACATCTAAGCCATGCCAGTGTACACTAGTTGCCTCTGGCAGACAATTATACACTCGAATATTGACATAATCACCGGGATACACCTGGATAGTCGGCCCGGGAATACTCCCGTTATAGCCCCATCCGCGAATCCATATCCCTGGCAATAATTCTCGCTCCACAGGTTCAGCCACTAATTCAAAGCATTTTACGCCATGCCGAATAATATGAGGTAAATTCAATAAATCCGGACTAGTGACCATTTTGTCACTCTCCTTATGCATTTATCATATTCTATGCTCGTAAAGCTAAAACGCCATCCTTCACCAACTAGCGAAAGGATTGCCGTTAAACCAAAAGACCAGGATTTCTCCTAGTCTTTTTTGTGTGCTTTTATTCCAATTCTTTTTTCATGCCCTGATACTCATCCGTTGTAATTTCTCCTTTGGCATATCTCTGTTTCAATATCTCCAAAGCGTCAGTCCTTGGCTCATTTTGGCTGCCATTACGGAACAACGCCTTAAATAGCCAAACCGCCGCCATAATAATAAGAGCGGTAAACGCCAGATGAACAATTATCCCCAGGCCCATGCCTAGCCAACCAAGGGGACCGCTAAAGCCATACCCCATCATCATAGTTCATGCACCTCCTTTGTCTTAAGCATAGTATAGCTTAACATTATGGAGTTTTTATGAAGAAACTGTGCGTTTTTGATGTAATTTTATCAGCAGCACAACGGTAAAGATACTGCCACTTTTACATACTAACTATTTTCAATCTGACAGTACGCGCTTACGCCAGCAGCAATCGCCAGCGCCGCTCCCAATTGACCAGCATAATTACTTAATAACAATCGATCGGCCTCATTCGAGATAAAGGCCACCTCTACTAATACCGCTGGGCATTCTGCTTCTCGGAGCACCTGAAAATTTGCTTCCTTCACCCCCCGGTCAGCGGTGTTCAATTCTGCCACCAACCTGGCATGAATGCAAGCGGCCAGTCTTTGCCCTCGTATGCTCCCCGGATAATGATACACTTCCGTCCCATGAGCCCCCTCATTCATAGCGCTATTGGCGTGGATACTGACAAATACATCCGCCTGATTTGCATTGGCCAGTCCCGCCCTGAAAAAAAGATCATCCGTCTCAATATCACCTGTCCGGGTTAATGACACCTCATGATCTTGCTCATACAAACGTTCCTCCAATAATTGGGCAATGGCCAGTACCACATCACATTCTCTCACGCCACCTGCACACGCTCCTGGCTCTACTGGTCCGGAATGACCAGGATCTATCACAATTCTCATAATATTTCCCCTCCCATTCGATTTTGTAGTTTATCTTACCAATTCCTTCTAAGACAATCTTCTACAAGTGATAACTCTAGAGCGAAAACTTCCTTGGATAAGTGCGACTAATAAACTCCACCTGAATCAATTCTTTATCAGCACTATAAGCCCGGCCAGTATGATGGATATAATGCCTGTCCTTTCACTGCGCTACGATCTATTCTTTGCTAGCCATTACTGACGCTACAAAACATACCTGCCAGGTAAACGGTTCATCAGTTTATCTCCTTTCCAGACATCTCCTCTCCTTAAGAGCTCCAATCCTCTGGCATACGTTTCTTTTCACTAGAACCGGGCGACAGCCCGTCCATAAACTCCAAATCTCGGACTACTACTTCGGTGATCTTTTTCTTTTGTCCATCCGTACCTTCCAACTTCCGAACATGCAACCGCCCTTCTACTGCGACTTTGCGTCCTTTGGATAAACGACTACCGATTGTCTCGGCGAACGTATCCCAAGCCACACAATCGATATTGTCCGTCTCTTCTCTGACTTTCGTCTGATGATTTACCACTACCGAGAAAGAACAAACTGCCTTCCCATTTGGCGTATATCTCATATCCGGATTCTGGGCCAAACGGCCAATGATAATGACCTTGTTCACACCAAACCCTCTCCTTAGAAGTTATCCACATATCCACAACCTCTATTACTATTATTGGTTTATGTTTAATTGTTTACGTTTAAATAATGTAACCAGGTTGCCAACCAATATGGTTAGGAACCGTCCCTTTGCCAACCAGCTTGCCAACCATTATGGTTGACAGCTCTTCGGTACTAACGTTAAGCAAGGCTTATCCACAACTTTATCCACAGGTTTTGAACATAATGAATGTAGCGTATAATACGGAGCCAAACGCCCCGGCCTAGGCGTATGTGTAATTATTTTGGCCTCTACCAGTTCTATTCTAGCCCTGGACAAAGCCGAATAACTATACCCCAATAGCCCAAGTAAAGTACTGCTGGCTACCGTAAAAGATGGCGGCCAGCCAGCACGATTACAAAGGTGCATCAGTACCCCCCATAAAGCCTGAGCGTCACTTGACAATGGCTGAGTGAGCAATCTTGCATAAAAGCTGTTCATTTCCGTTATGTAATTCATGGATCGGCCCACATCCACAACAAAAACTGTAAGATCATCACCCAGCCAATCGACTCCATCATCATGGAACTACACGTTTTAAACTAGCCGTCTCTACCCCAACCTTGGCTACCGCCCGCTTACGCAGCCACTCATTGGCCGACTCTACATGAATTAAAAACCGGTTGCCTTCTTTTGATGCAGGAAAATCCGACAAATAGCATAATTCCCGGACACGGTTCTGACCGATTCCTGTCATCGTAGCAAATTCCTTAACCGACACCATAATTTTTCCATTATCCATACCTCGCGCCTCCTTTATTTCATAATCGAATTAATATATTACATTTTGTAGTATATAGCACACTTCAAAACTTTTCAATACATTTTGCAATTATATATTTACAAAACGGCATAATATGATTTAGAATATGGGTAGCAAAATAAAACATGATGGTGTGAGAAAAGAGGATAATGTGTGTGATAAAATATGATTTCTGAACAAATTAGAGCAGCCCGCCTCAATATGCCTATGTCCCAGGCAGCTTTAGCCAAAGCGGTAGGTGTTAATCAGTCTACCATCGCATCCTGGGAAAAGGGCCGTACCGAACCGGATACCATTATGGTTGGACGGTTAGCCAAAATCCTGAAAGTAACGACCGACCATTTACTTGGCATCCAATCAGAACATCTTGTCTTACCCGAGGGAGTGGCTGACCTAGCAAAGAAAATTGCTGACCTGTCGCCTGCTGATAGGGCTGTGATAGAGAAAGTGGTTGCTGCTTTAAGTGCAGAAGATAAATCAAACGTTTCCCCTGGTTGACCGGTGGATTCGCGTACTCTTAAATCAACGACAATAAAGGTGAATGTAAACAGATAACCGACATGAGTCCGCCGGCGGAGCAAATGTAGCTACCGCCACAAAATAAACTAACTACAAGGTGGTGCGCGGTAATGAACAAACGCGCCAATGGAGAAGCAACTGGTTTTGCTTCCCCCTCCTGACAACAAAGCAGCCCCTCCTACTGGAAGGGCTGCTTTGCTATCAACGAATTATTTTAAACTCTATTGTCCCATATGTTGCATATGTTGCATATTTCCACCAACAGCATTGGGATTCCATCCCATAATAGTTGGATCAACCATCCCAAAAATCATGGCTACGTGAGCAACAACGAGAAACACGGTCAAAAGAATGAAATGGAGCTTCATCTTTTCATCATCAGATTTGCTCTTGCCGATTACACCGAGTTCCAACAAAGCAATACCAAACAGCGGAATTACACCACTGAGATAAGCCCCTACTGC
>JBEQCC010000301.1:4131-4514 GCA_041639455.1 Pelosinus sp.
GCGAGTATATCAGCAATGCCGCGCCACTGAATAGTAGGAACAACAGTGATTGTTAAGTTGAGAAAGACGCCTAGAAAATAAAACCCTAGAAAAATACCAATCACCTTATTGGCTGTTCTCCATCCACCAGCATTGGAGCCACGAAGGAAGACTGTGAAAAATTCAGTTGCAACAAGTGCTTCCGCCAGGGCCACAGGAATAACCATATACAAAATTAAATTCCATGGCTGGTTGACAGCCAGCAATTCCATATAGTGTGTCATAACCATAATAATAAACACCATCCTTAATAAATTTATATTGATATTATACAAATAAAATGTGAAGATCTTATGAAGAAACAATGAAAAACTTCTGAAGTTATGCACATCGATGACGGCCAC
>JBEQCC010000302.1:0-4490 GCA_041639455.1 Pelosinus sp.
AACTCAGGCATTCCGGAGATCGCCACGCTCCATTCCATTGCGCTTACGCTGACAATTCGCACAATATGTCATTGCGAGCAATAACGAAGCAATCTCTCTCCTTGGGAACTCAGGCATTCCGGAGATCGCCACGCTCCATTCCATTGCGCTCGCGATGACAATTCTCGCAGTATGTCATTATCAAGAAAAGCCCAAATAGCATGTCTTTTCTGACAGTCCTGTGATTTATTTCATGGCCGTTGCGAAGCAATCCTATGCTTGTTAAGAGATTGCGTCACTCTGTTTGCAATGACAAAAGGACGCGAAATGTTGTTTGTATTGAGGCAGACTAACGTATTATAAAAGATTATGTTTACTGGTAATTAAAGAGGAGAGGGATAGTATGCTTAGAATTAGTGATGCGGCCAAGGAGTATATACTTATGAAGAAGAAGCCTGTGTATGTGATCCAAAATGGCCCAACTGGACTATGTTGTGGTAGTGTTGATTTTGGACCCTCTGTGTATTTGGGAAACCCACCAATTGATCAGGAGTATAATCTGAATGAAATTGATGGGATTACTGTGTATTTACCCCAAGATTTTTATACAAATGTTCCTCTTACTGTTGAGGTAAGAAGTTTTTTGAAAATTAAAAACTTATATATTGAAGGATGGAAAGTAATTTGATCGGCGTAAATCCGATTTCTTTTGAGACATAATGGAGGAGTAGAAATGAAGGGTGAGAGAAGGATGGCTAAAGGAGTGAGCAGCTAGTGAGTCTATTGATAACCGGAGGGACTGGTTTTGTGGGCCGAGCCGTTGTCAAACAATTAGTAGCCCAGGGAAATCCATTTCAGATTGTCTCCCGTGACAGTAAGAAGCACCCAATAGACTCTGTGGTGCAATTGCCTGAACCAGGAAAATTATTCACTTCTGCTGCGATTGCAGGGACAAGCTGTATTATTAATCTAGCGGGTGAAAGCATCGCAGGCAGCCGATGGAATTCTGTTGTTTGCCAAGAGATCATAAACAGCAGAATAAAAATTACTTCTTGTATTGTTGATAGTATTCTTCAGAATCAAAAACTGGGACTGCCTTATCCCAAGGTATTAATTAATGCATCAGCGATTGGCTACTATGGCTCTCACCCTAAGCAGCGATTTACGGAAAGTAGTGGAAATGGTCACGGCTTCTTAGCCAATGTATGCCGAGCCTGGGAAGGGGAGGCTGTAAGAGCGGAAAGCTTGGGAGTACGTGTCTTGCGTTTACGATTTGGTCATGTACTTGGATTAGACGGTGGCATGCTGCCGAAGGTTGCTCTGCCCTTTCGCTTTGGTGTTGGCGGTTATCTTGGAGATGGACAGCAATGGATGTCTTGGATTCATCTTGATGATCTTGTGAACTTAATTTTGCAGGCAGTTGAGTGTGAAGAATGGAATGGGGCGTATAATGCTTGTACTCCTCATGCAGTCACGATGCAGGAATTTATGGAAGTACTGGGAAGAGCGCTAGGCAGTAAAAGCCGTATTCGTATTCCAGCTTTCTTAGCAACGATACTGTTCGGTGATATGGCACAAGAGGTCTTATTAAAGAGCCAGAAGGTGTATCCTAAGCGCTTGCTGCAGCAAGGCTATACCTTTCAGTATCCTTGCCTTACCGATGCCTTAACACATATCTTAAAGAAATAGAACCATAATAATAATCCTGGCATTTAAAAAAATGCCAGGATTATTATTATGGTTCTTATGTCTGGAACTCTATGAGTTCTTTAATTTTTGGTGTACATCGTTTGCCCCTGCAGGGGCCAGAGCCTGCACCGCACTCTTCTTGAACTTTCTCTAAAGTATCAGCTCCAGAAGCAATTATCTTTTTTATAGAGGCTCTACTAATGGCGTTGCATATACAGACTTTAGTCAGTTTGTCTAAAATTTCTTGATTTACATTATCACTCATGACATCACCTCACTTTCCATTTGTTGACTTGCCTTGAATGAGGAAGGTATAATTGGGATACATTTTGACTTATAGGGTGTAAAAGATGTAATATAAGCATAGATTGTATAAAAAAGAGATAAACTCCTGCAAGAGAACTTTGTTAATAAAAAAGTTTTACGAGAGCAGTTGTATAAGGGAAAGGACTGTATAATGAGTAAAGTATTAGTGTTGGCTGAAAAACCTTCTGTTGGTCGAGATTTAGCCAGAGTATTACGTTGTAATCGCAAAGAAAATGGCTATTTTGAGGGAGAAAAACATATTGTTACCTGGGCATTAGGACATTTAGTAACCTTAGCAGATCCAGAAGTATATGATGATAAATATAAATCCTGGAAGTTGGAAGATTTGCCCATGCTGCCCACACAATTAAAATTGGTTGTCATTAAGCAAAGCGGCAAGCAGTTTCATACAGTAAAAACACAAATGACGCGCAATGATGTGAGTGAGATTGTAATTGCCACAGATGCGGGGCGGGAGGGGGAACTTGTGGCCCGCTGGATTATTGAAAAGGCACATATCAATAAACCCATTAAGCGGCTGTGGATTTCTTCCGTTACGGATAAAGCTATTAAAGAAGGCTTTAGCAAACTGCGGCCTGGCAAAGAGTATGAGAGTCTCTATGCTTCTGCCGTTGCCCGGGCGGAGGTGGATTGGCTTGTGGGAATTAATGCAACCCGTGCTCTAACATGCAAATACAATGCCCAGCTTTCTTGCGGCAGAGTACAAACGCCAACGTTAGCTATTATTGCAGCCAGAGAAGAGGAAATTAAAACCTTTAAACCAAAAGAATATTATGGAATTTCTGCAACTGGCAGCAATCATTTAAAATTAATTTGGCAAGACAAAAATACAAAAAATACGCGAACTTTTGATAAAAGCGTTTGTGAAGCACTATTAAATACGGTTAAAAATAAAAATGCTGAAGTGGTGGAAATCGACAAGGCTTATAAAAAGAAGTTTTCTCCTCAATTATATGATTTAACAGAACTGCAGCGAGATGGTAACCGTCTATTTGGTTTTTCACCAAAAGAAACTACCTCTATTATGCAAAGATTGTATGAGAATTATAAGGTGCTAACCTACCCTCGTACGGATTCAAGATATATTTCTACGGATATTGTCGACACCCTCAAAGACCGAGTCAAAGCATGCAGTGTAGGTCCTTATTCTCAAATAGCCTCTGCCATTTTAAAAAAGCCCATTAAAGGGAATTCCTCTTTTGTTGATAATAATAAAGTTTCTGATCATCATGCAATTATCCCAACAGAACAGATGCCAATGCTAAGTTCTATGAGTGATATGGAGAGAAAAATATATGATTTAGTTGTAAAACGATTTCTATCAGCCTTATATCCGCCATTTGAGTATGAGCAAATCACTCTAAAAGCTAAAATCGGCGGTGAAGTCTTTATTGCCACGGGTAAAACGATTATTGCCCAAGGATGGAAGGCAATTTATGAACATGCCGGTGAGGACGATGAGGCAAAAGAAGATGTAGTAGAACAATTATTACCCAAGATCAATCAAGGGGATACGATATCGATTACTAATGTGAGTCTTACGAAGGGAGAGACGAAACCTCCTGCGCCTTTTAATGAAGGCACCTTATTATCAGCTATGGAGAATCCTGTTAAGTACATGAGTAATGAAAGTGAAGCATTGAAAAAAACCATTGGAGAAACAGGCGGTCTCGGCACAGTAGCTACAAGAGCGGATGTGATTGAGAAATTATTTAATAGCTTCTTAATTGAAAAAAATGGCAAGGGTATTTTTATTACTGCTAAAGGAAAACAACTGCTGGCATTAGTTCCTGAAGATTTAAAATCCCCAGCTCTGACCGCTCAGTGGGAACAGAAACTCGGCTATATTGCAAAGGGAAGCCTGAATAAAAATATCTTTATTAATGACATGAAAAAATATGCGCAAGTGGTTGTAAGTGAGATAAAAAACAGCCAAGATAAGTTTAGGCATGACAATCTTACTAGAACCAAATGCCCGGAATGTGGAAAGTTCATGTTAGAAGTGAATGGTAAGAAGGGAAAAATGCTTGTTTGTCAGGATCGAGAATGCGGGCATCGTAAAAATCTTTCCATAATAACGAATGCCAGGTGCTCTACTTGTCATAAACAATTGGAATTACGTGGTGAAGGTGAAGGACAGATCTTTGTCTGCAGCTGCGGTTTCCGAGAGAAACTCTCCACGTTCAATGAACGAAAAAAGAAAGAAAGCACTAAAAGTTCTAAGGGCGAAGTCGCTAAATACATGAGAGAACAAAACAAATCAAGCGATGGACCCTTTAATTCTGCTATGGCAGACGCCCTGGCAAAATTGCGGCTAAAATAGAATTTGAAATGGAAAAGTCAGTAACCTGTGAAGGTACTGACTTTTTTAGTGGCTAACTCGATTTCTACAATTTTTAGCATTATAAACAAGGAAATTTGAAATTAACGGAGAAGTTTACAAAAAGTTACATAGATTTCAATACTTATTAAATTTTTGTAAAAATATAATAGAG
>JBEQCC010000303.1:0-4483 GCA_041639455.1 Pelosinus sp.
ATGATCTATTTGCATTCTAAAAGATCATTGAAATTAGAATTTTTATTTAATTATTATGTTTTGCGCAGAAAGGGGTAATGACGTGTTTGCTGAAGAACGATTACTTGAGATACTTAACATACTAAACTCTGAAGGAAAGCTTAAAGTGAAAGACCTTAGTATAAGATTTGACGTTACAGAGGACTGTATTCGAAAGGATCTTAAAATATTGGAAAATCAGGGGGCTCTAAAGAGAACCTATGGTGGTGCCATTCAAATTAGAGAATCCTCTAATAATTACGATATACGCGCCAGAAAAGAAGTGAATGTAGAGTCTAAGACAACGATTGCTGAAAAAGCCTTTGATATTATTTTAGACAGAGAAACAGTCTTTTTAGACTTATCAACAACAAACATTTTACTGGCAAAAATTCTAGCGGAGAGTTCCAAGAGAGCAACCATTGTGACAAATACACTAGAAATTTTAAATATCCTGTCTTTTCAAAATAATATTACTGTGGTAGCTACCGGTGGTGTATTAAATAAGAACTTGCTAGGCTTTACAGGGTCTGCAACAATTGAGTTTTTATCTAAATATAAGTTCGATCGGTCTTTCATTGGCAGCTGCGGTGTAAATGTTTTTGACAGAAGCATCACAACCTTTGAAATCGATGACGGAATTACAAAAAGAGCAATCATTGAAGCAAGCAAAAAAAGTTATTTAGTCATGGAAAACAATAAATTCCACTTTGATGGTAATTACAAGTTCGCAACTCTCGATGACATTGATTGCATCGTGGTCGATGAACTTCCTAATAGTGAAACGATAAAGATACTTGAAGATTTAAATATAAAGTTGATATAGGCTATGATTTTTTATTTTCACTTGATTGTATGGTTATCATAACGTGCATATACACGTTTTTTCTACCGCTTCCTCTCACACTACAGTGCCTGCAAAATATTACTTTTATGAGCTGGCACCAATATCATTGAAAAACTGGTATGAACAGCGGATATCATAGCGGTTCGTCGCACATTATATCCGTTAATCAAATCACCAGTCTTCCTGATATCCTATCCTCTTTCTCCAGGGAAGTGATTTATATACATATCATAAGAATGATCGATTAAGCCTCTTATTTTTCTTTCTGGAATACTACCGTCGAGCAGTAACGTATTCCAGTGCCGTTTATTCAAATGATGTCCAGGTATGATGCTTGGATATTGTTGTCTTATACTTCGGAATAGCAAGACATTTCAACGAAAGATGCTCCTGACCATTTCTGCATGATAGTAGTGCAATACAACTCCTCTCAAAGACCAAGATCATAAATCCTGTTAGCGTTATCAAAAAACACCTTGTCATGATGTTTTTGAGGAATAATATGTTCAACAAACTCAATATAATTGGAGATGTTAGCCAAGGGCCAATCGGTTCCATACAACAGGCGCTCATAGTTATCCAGGTATTCCAGCCATACTTTTATGAAGTTGATATAGCCCTTCTTTCTTTCAAAAAAATCCGGCATACTATCGATCCGGCCTTCCAAAATTCCTGAAAGGTCGGCAGCTACATTTTCATTTTTTTCAATAACCGCAATAGCGTCTACTAACCACGGATTACCAATATGGCACATAACAAACTGGACCTGGGGGTAGCGCACCGCAACTTCATCCAAGGTCAAGGGATGACTGTATTTCAACAGGGCATTGCTGGAAGCTGTCAATCCGGTATGAATAGCCACTGGTTTTTTATACTGCATTGCCAGCTGATAAAATGGGTCAACCACCGAATCGTAAATATAAAAATGATTATAGCCTGGATATAGCTTAATGCCGACACAATTCTTTCTTTGCAAATGTTTTTCTACTAAATAAGCCTGCTGCGCCACCTTCTCCACGTTAAAGCAGGTGCTATCCAACCCGATACAATAGCTAAGATGGTCAGGGTAATCGTGCTCGCCCAGCTCCAGGCTCCGGTTGCCCATGACCACACCATGAACAATGTTATGTGCAGCATATTGGTCTTTCAGATGCGCACTAGTATTTTTATGGCCCGCCAATTCTGCAATCTGGTCAAAGTAAGGCTCCTGACAGAAATGGATGTGGGCATCAATAATCTTCATTGGGCATTAGTCCTTCCTCAAATGTTTTCTTTTGCGTATATTCCTGTTCTACATTGTCTGCAGCCTATCTTTTAAAGAGTAATCCATATATATTCTTATCATACCATCGTATACTTCTAATGAGAAGTAGTATCATGCAGCATTTTTTATAACTACTTACTTTTTCTTATCATTAATGAAAATCCCAACATCAATCTCGTTGTTCCGAATACGATCGCAAATTGTAGTACAATTTGCAAAACTAAAATTTGAATATGGTTTATTATTGATAGAAATATAATAACGTCATCGTGTCCATCTACTGCCGCGGGGGTAGCCTTTACTTTACTGGAAATGCTAACATCCGCAGCTAACTGCCGTAGTATATCCACCATATAGTAATACAATTTAGCATGCGTTGAATTGCGATAAAAATAGGCATTAGTCAATATTTTGACCAATGCCTATTATGACTTCTTTCTGTATTCTTCAAACTCTGCGGCTTTATAAGGATCAACAATATATCGCAAATAAAAAATCTACGTCAGAATATAATATCTTCTGCCGTAGATTTTCGATTGCCGATATTACACCACCTTGATGATATCACGATAAATACAAGACAGTGTTTTCTTTGAAAGCATTTTGTTTCAATATTGCTTGTTGAAAGTTAGCCATTCCAATACGATTTATCACAGTGCCGATTCGCTCACCCTTAAGACCCAACCGATTATACCTGAATATAAGAAATAGCCTCCCTGTTCAGGAATAATAGAAAAAATTTGGTACCTAGCATCGCTTTTTTTCCGTTTTTCCTTACTACATATACGGCAATCAGTAACTACTATTGAACTTTATCGTGCCGTAAGACAGTTAATGCTTTAAAAGTATTTACTAACTTACTTTCTCTGAGAAAAAGGAGACGGCGGCCCCTTTTTGCATTATTAATTCTTTTTCATGGCATAAATAGCAGATACAACGGCATCACCAACTTCATTCGTCTTAGCTTTTCCTCCCAAATCCGGCGTCAAGCATTCATTCTTAACTAATACTTGTTCTATTGCTGTTAAAACGATTTTGCCCCATTTTTCCTGTCCAAAAAAGTCAAGCATTTGACTAACTGACCAAATGGAAGCCATAGGATTGGCAATGGCTTTCCCAGCAATATCAGGCGCAGAACCATGAATTGGTTCAAACATAGAAGGATGTTTACGTTCTGGGTTCAAATTTGCACCGGCTGCCAGCCCCATACCACCAGTAATGGCGGCTCCTAAATCGGTAAGTATATCGCCGAAAAGATTAGAGGTCACGACAATCTGAAAGCGCCCGGGATCTTTTACAAAAAACATGCTGGCTGCATCAACCAGATAGGAATAGGTTTTTACATCCGGATATTCTTTGCTAACTTCTACAAATACCTGATCCCAAAAGACCATGGAATAATTTAAAGCATTGGCTTTACTAATGCTCGTGAGTGTTTTCCCTGTTTTTCGGGCTAGCTCATAAGCATAACGGATAACACGTTCTGTTCCTTTACGCGAGAAAACCCCAGTTTGTAAAACTACTTCCTCAGGTTTGCCCTTAAATAACCAATCGCCTGCCCCTGCATATTCTCCTTCACTGTTTTCACGAACGACAAGCATATCGATTTGGCCTGGCTGGACACCATTTAAAGGACAAGGCGCACCTTTTAACAATTGAATCGGCCGCAAATTGATATACTGATCAAAGCCTTTTCTGATCCTTAACAACAAATCCCACAGAGAAATATGATCTGGAACGCCGGGGTAACCAACAGCTCCTAAATAGATGGCGTCAAACTCCTGCAAACACTCCATGCCAGCATCGTCCATCATTTTCCCATGTTTAAGGTAGTACTCGCAGCCCCAAGGAAAGGTTATAAAATCAAATGAAAATGTTCCGTCTAGTTTTGCCACTTCTTTCAATACTTTTATACCTTCGGTCAATACTTCTGGCCCAATTCCATCACCAGGAATAACGGCAACTTTATACGTCTTCATGATAACTCCCCCTATTTAGTAAATTTTAGCCTATTAGAAGTATTACTACGTAAATCAACAATTTTCAAAGCTATTCCCTAATTAAATATTGTATATACCATCTTCCTAGCCATTCACCTCATTTTATAAATCTGCCCACTCCCAACGCTATTTAATATTTCCAAAAGCCTATTATCAAACAGCTCGTGCTTATCTACTTTATATGTATTGCGGCTAGAACTAAACAGCTTGCCTCCATTGATCTTATCCTTTGTACAGATGTTTTCAGATGGAAATCCGGCATCCACTTATACTGTGGAAATAAGTGAAAATGGAAATGACTAGTTTCTTCACCTAAACTAAGTATGTAGCAAATACCGTATTACCCTATAACAT
>JBEQCC010000304.1:0-4483 GCA_041639455.1 Pelosinus sp.
AAGCTCTGTCTTTGGCTGGTTTATGGGGCGAACAAATCCCTATAGGCTTATATTATCGCACAATACGTCCTACCTATCATCAATCTCTGCCCCAATTGTCTGAGCAATCCCTGATGCAACAGAATATTGACAATATAGATATAACAGGACTCATGAAGGAGCTCTATTAATAATCCAAACGAACACACTTAGCACATTGCATTGGCAAAAGCATATTTTTCTTTAACGACAAAAGCACGCCCAGAGGCGTGCTTTTGCTTTATTCTTATCTGACTAAATCATAAGTGACGCAGACAGGACGGCCTGTCCTCGGTTCCTTAATGATTTGTGCATCAATTTGAAAGACTTCTTTTAATGCATGAGGTACCATGACCTCGTCAGGCGTCCCATGACAGATGAGGCTCCCATCTCTGATTGCAATCATATAATCGGCAAAACGAGCCGCTAAATTTAAATCATGTAGGACCATTACAATGGTGTAGCCCTGCTTTTTATTAAGATCACGTAAAAGCTCGAGTACCTCCAACTGATGAGATAGATCAAGGTAAGTAGTAGGCTCATCAAGCAGAATAAGATCAGTCTGCTGCGCCAGTGCCATAGCAATCCATACACGCTGACGCTGCCCGCCGGAAAGGGTATCCACAAAACGATGTTCCAATTTTGAAAGCTTTGTCACTTCCAACGACCAGTCGATAATCTTTCTGTCGTTCAAGGCGAGCTTGCTAAAGCCCCTTTGATAAGGGAAACGTCCATATGATACCAACTCACCCACGGTCACCCCATGAGGAGCGGTAGGATTTTGTGGTAGAATCGCCATTTTTTTAGCAATTTCCTTAGTCGCGAGGCTTGTAATATCCTCTTCATTTAAATAGACCGCCCCCGTTTTAAAGCGCAGAATGCGCCCCACTGCCTTAAGAACACTCGATTTTCCACAACCATTAGGACCGATGATGGCGGTAATTTTCCCATAGGGGATTTTCATATCTAAAGCTTCTACAACGATACTTTCATCGTAGGCGATTGCTAAATTCTTTGTTGTGATACTATTCATTGATTACACCTGCTTTTTTAAATGAATGGCGACACTCTATCTTCCGCTTTTTGCCAGCAGATATAGAAAATAAGGTGCGCCCACAACTGCAACAACGATACCTGTCGGTATCTCCGAGGGCTGCACAAGAGTCCGGGCCAGTATATCAGATATGGACACCAGTAAAGCACCTGTTAATGCACAACACGGCAATAAAATTTGATGCCCTGGTCCCACGAGGCGACGCGCTAAATGGGGGGCTATCAGTCCAACAAAACTGATATTACCGCTAACGGCGACGCAAGATGCCGCCAATGCCACTGCAGCCGCCAATAATATCCTTCGCTCCCGTTCTACAGATACGCCCAGCCCCCAAGCAACTTCCTCACCAACACCTAGAACATCAAGAACCCGTGCCTTGAAAAATACATAAGGGACCAGTATTAGCAGCCATGGAAGCAGTGCTATGACAAACTTCCAACTAGCGCCCCAAATGCGCCCCGCCTGCCATACCGTGACAAAATTAAACTGACTCTCGTCCAGAAGAATAACCAAAACAATCATTGCAGCACTGATCCCCACCTGCATACCTACTCCCGTTAAAATCAGGCGCAGAGGCGATAATCCCTCTAGATTTTTATAAGCTAATAGGTAAATCAGCACTGCCGCGAGGCCGGCGCCAATCAGTGCCAGAAAGGGCAGTGTAAATACAGAAAGGGCCGTTTTTGTTGGAAAAAGCAAAACAAATAGTACAACCATCAATCCAGCACCGGCGTTAATTCCTAATAGCCCAGGGTCAGCCAGGGCATTTCTGGCTATTCCCTGAATGATGCATCCTGAAAGGGCAAGTCCCGCGCCGACCAGCATAGCAATGATGATACGAGGCAGTCTGAACGTAAACAAGACCAGATTCTCTTTGTCACTGCCACCTCCAAGTAGGATGCGTAGAAGATCATGGAACGTTAAGTGGGTATAGCCGGATTTCATGCTGAAGATGATTGAAAGAATCAGTAAAATCCCTAGTATAAGCAGCACAGCAATAAATTTTGAGTTTTTTTTCTTCTGTTGCCGGCCCGTAGAACCCATCTACGCCTCCCTCCTTTGTTTACGTGCTAAGTACAGGAAAAAGGGGACACCGATGAGGGCGATGATGGCACCGATTGGCGTTTCATGCAGAGGATTAAGCGTCCGCGCACCCAGATCTGCCAATACCAGCAGCAAGCTCCCCAGCACTGCCGAGGAAGGAATGATCCAGCTATAGTCTACCCCTACCAAATAACGAGCAATATGGGGAATGATAAGACCGACTAAGCCCACAGGTCCTACTACTGATACGGAGGCTCCTGCCAGTACTAAGACAACAAGAGCGGCGGCGAGCTTTACAATGTTCACCCTCAGTCCCAGCCCCTGAGCGATTTCCTCCCCTAAGCTGAGCAGCGAAATGGAGCGGGAAAGCAGGATCGCTGCCAATAATGTCACTGCTATACACGGAAACAGGATGCGAAGTTGCTGCCACGTCGTACCCGCAACACCACCTGCCGTCCAAAAGGCTATATCCTGTGCGACACCAAAATAAATAGCAATGCCTTGACCGATTGCTGCCAGCAGCGCACTAACAGCAATTCCTGCCAACACCAGCCTCATAGGAGTGGCTCCTCCCCGCTTCAGGGAACTGATCCCATACACCAATCCGGCACTAATCGAAGCACCGAGAAAAGAATATAAAATGATGTAGCTGTAAGATAGACCGGGTGCAAAGGCAAAACAGAGAGACAGCATAAAACTCGCTCCTGCATTAAGACCCATTAGGCCGGAATCCGCCATGGGGTTCTGCGTGATGCCCTGCATCACTGCACCTGCCACAGCTAAAGCAGCCCCTACTAACGCACTTGCCAACACACGAGGCAAACGTAAATCCTGTATAATTAAATGCTGCATTGAATCAGGAGTAAAGTGCATTAGCGCGTCCCATACAGCAGACAGAGGCATCTGAACCACGCCCTGTGTAAGGGACAATGCCATGGATATCACCAGCATACAAAGTCCAACTACAATTACTAAGAGCGCTCTCCAAGAGCGACCTGTTTTTTTTACAAAGTGATCTGAACGAACAGCATCATTTGTTGAAACTTTCATCTATACCATCACCTCCATATCGGTTATTCAGCGCTTAGTAATCCTTATTAAGTACTGAATTGAGCGTGATGAAGACGGCTGTATATTCCCTTTGCAGCAAGCAGCTTTTGATGACTGCCTTGCTCTGCAATACCTTCTGCTGTCACTACGATGATACGATCCGCATTCTTAATTGTCGCCAGCCGATGAGCAATAACGAGAGTTGTCCGTCCCTTGGACAGCTCTGCCAGTGCTTTTTGAATTGCCATTTCTGTTTCCGTATCCAAAGCAGAGGTAGCCTCATCCAGTATAAGAATCGCAGGATTCTTGAGAAACATACGGGCAATAGAAAGCCTCTGCTTCTGTCCGCCAGAAAGTTTCACGCCCCGCTCGCCGATAACGGCATCCAGACCGTTCGTTTGAGCACGGATAAATTCATCCATTTGAGACCGCACTACCGCTTCCCATATTTCGTCCTCTGTTGCATCCATTTTACCGTATAGAATATTTTCCCGAATGGTTCCGGCAAATAGAAATACATCCTGCTGCACAATGCCAATTTGTTGTCGGAGAGATTGGATTTTAATTTTATTAATATTGATTCCATCAATGGTGATACTTCCGGATAATACCTCATAAAAGCGAGGTAACAGGCTGCACAAGGTAGTCTTTCCTCCGCCGGAGGGTCCTACAAAAGCCACCGTTTCCCCTGAGGGTATGAAAAGGTCCACATTCTCCAGCACAGGACATTCTTCCTCATAAGCAAAACTCACATTGTTGTAGCGAATATCTCCTTGCAAATGCGGTACATCAATAGCGTCGGGTGCATCAACAATATCTGGCTGGATATCCATAATTTCCACAAAATTTTTAAATCCGGCAATGCCTTTAGGGATTCTTTCAATCAGGGTGCTAATCATTTGAATAGGGCGGATGATGACATTGATGAGTAGAATAAAACTGAACATTTGCCCACTAGTCAACTCTCCTTGCAAAAAAAACCAGCTTCCTCCTGCTAATGCGAATAAAGATAGAAATCGCATTAGCATGTAATTAATCGCAGTGCTGGCGGTGAAGATCTTAAATCCTTCCATCTTGACCTTGTGGAACCATCGATTATCCGAAATGAACAGCCTTTTTTGATGCTCCTCATTAGTGAAAGCCTGCACCACACGGATGCCTCCCAGAGCGTCCTGCAGCCGGGCATAAAAACAGCCTACGCCGGCAAACATCTGCCTAAAAGCATGGGTCATCTTTTTAGCGAAAACAAAGATAACCACCATTAAAAGCAGCAATAACAAAAGCGTGATCAGTGACAGCTTCCAACTGATGGTAAAC
>JBEQCC010000305.1:0-4482 GCA_041639455.1 Pelosinus sp.
AAGCCTTGTACATATCGAGCAATAAACTCTTCATTTATTAACTTTTTGTCAACTAAGACTCTCATCATACCTAAAGCCAAGGCGCCATCACTGCCGGGTCGCACCATGATTACCTTGTCAGCAAATTGAGCCGCTGCTGATTGATAGGTCTCAATCAGCCAAACCACTGCTCCTGCTTTCTTGGCCTCTCGTATCTGATACAACAAATGAATATTTGTCGCTAGAATGTTCGTCCCCCAAAGAATAATGAAATCACTTGCTGCTACTTCTTGAGGATGAGGCGCCAGACTTGAACCCATAACTGCCGACCAGCCATACCCCTTAGCTGAAGAACAAATGGTCCGTTCTAAACGCGATGCCCCTAAACGATGAAAAAAGGCCTCACCAATATTACACTGCACCATGCCCATTGTTCCTGCATAGGAGTAAGGTAATATCGCCTGTGCACCATATTCAGCAATAATTCCTTGCCAACGTTCTTTAATATGAAAGATTGCCTCCTCCCAGGAAATCTCTTTAAATTCTCCTGCACCTTTTGGTCCAGTCCGTAATAAAGGTTTCGTTAACCGCTCTGGGGAATGCACGGTTTTCTCATAATGATTCATTTTGGAACATAAAGTTCCTCTCGTATGAGGATGATCTGTATCTCCTGAAACTCTTACGGCTTTCCCCTCCACCGTTTCCACCATAAGTCCGCAGGTATCAGGGCAGTCATAGGGACAAACGGATCGCTTTACTTCGATTTTAGGATTCACTACGCAGCCTCCTATTGAACTTTTAATCATCAATTTGCCTTACAGCCTTTTTCCACTCCACATTCACCACCCGTACCGCGAAGAATTTCTAGAGCATGAGGCAGTACAGGTAAAATAATTCCCAAACATTCCCGGACTGCTTTAGGACTACCTGGCAAATTTACAATCAAACATTTACCGCGAATACCTGCTACTGCACGGCTTAACATCGCTCTTGGAGATATCGCAGCGCTCTCTCGCCTCATGGTTTCTGGTAAACCAGGAACAGCCCTTTCAATAACACGCAATGTAGCTTCAGGGGTTACGTCCCTTGGTGAAAATCCAGTCCCTCCTGTGGTAAGCAAAAGCCCCACACCAAGTTGATCTACCATTTCTGTCATTGCCTCTACTAATACATCCTGGTCATCAGGCAGTATACGATAGTCAATCACCTGCCCTTTTATATTCGGCACAAGTTTCTCAATTTCTTTGGCACTGGTATCTTCTCTTTCCCCAATTGCTCCCTTGTCACTAGCCGTAATAATACCTACTGGTATACCCTGCCAAACTTCAATATCATCCCCTGCTTTCACCATGCCGCCAACTAGCACTCGGGTGAAAATTCCTTCCTTCGGCATAACGCATTGCCCAACCTGCTTAAAAATTTCGCAATGATGATGACACTGCTTGCCGATTTGAGTTACTTCCAGCAAGGTTTCTCCTGCCTTCAGATAGGTTCCAACAGGTAGTTCGAAAAGCTCTACTCCTTCTGTCGTGAGATTTTCAGCAAAATCTCCCGGAACAAGCTCCAAACCTTTTTTTCTGCCGATTTCCCTCATTTTTTCAATACTATCTACACTAAGTAAGCTGATCTGCCGATGCCATTTTCCTGCGTGAGCATCGCCTTCCATCCCCCAATTTGCTCTCAACTTAGCCTCACCTATATTTTCTTTGCGGACCCCTTTTTCCTTGCTGATACAAACAGCGGCTATTTGGGCAGACATGAATCATCCTTCCTTTCAAACAGGCCGCTCTTACCGCCTTCTTTTTTCATTAAACAAATGTTTGCTATTACCATAGAACGATCAATTGCCTTACACATATCATATATTGTCAGAGCTGTAACACTAACGGCGGTCATGGCCTCCATCTCTACACCTGTTTGTCCACTTACCCTGACAGCAGCTTCTATCATGATGGATCGCTGCTCTCTGGCAAAACGTATCTCAACTGAACTAATTAATAGAGGATGACAAAGAGGTATGAGATGCTGGGTCTGCTTTGCAGCCATGATACCTGCTAAACGCGCCACTTCTAACACATTGCCTTTGGCAATTTGACTGTCATATATTTTATCTAGAGTTTCTTTTTCCATAAAAATTTGTCCACGAGCGACTGCTTGTCTTTGCGTTATATGTTTAACACTAACGTCTACCATGCGGCTTTCGCCCTGAGCGTTAAAATGAGTAAATTCTGCCATGATTATGCACAAATCCTCCCTTTTATAAATGAACGATGAAGATATTGAATTCACCTTCACAGCTGCGACGCAGCAGCGTCTTTCTTCTACCAAATTGCCAACTATACCTTTGATAACCGAATTCTATTTTCTAAAAAATCAGCAACCTCTTTAACCTCTTCCAACTTAAAATAAGGGACACCAGTATAAATTTGCTGATCTGCAACTAAGGCGATCCGATTCTTTTTTAGACCAATATATTCTCTTCCCTGTCGATGTACCTCAATTTGTGGTTTTTCTTCTTGTTTAAAACCCTCTGTCAAAATTAAATCCACATTGCTAATCCCTTGAATGATATCATCCAGCGCAAGCGGCTGGGTAAGGGTCTGCACGATTGCTATTTGCTGTGCGGAAGCAATGCATACAATATCAGCACCAGCTTGGCGGTGCCTCCATGTATCCGTCCCAGCATGATCTATTTCAAAATCATGACCATCGTGTTTAATCACTGCAATACGATAACCACGATTCTTTAACTCACGAATAACCTTTGTTAAAAGCGTCGTTTTACCGCTATTGGAATAACCTACAAAGGAGACAAGGGGTATCATAGCCGCTTCCTTCTTTCTGCTATTAATTTAAATTAGCCACCAATACGATGCATACCTCTTTTACTTTTTCCCCCATTCTTTAGGTCACATTCCTTGGGTTTATTCCAGATCACTTGTTTTATCGTATCCAAGAGCTTCTGATCAGAAATTCCCGCACGCAGTCTTTCACGCAAAGAATATTCCTGGTTCGATAACAGACAAGGTTTAAGACTGCCATCAGGAGTAAGACGAATTCGATTGCAAGAACTGCAGAAATGTTGAGAAATAGGAGTAATAAAACCAATTGAGCCCTGTGCCTGAGGGAAACGATATATTCGAGCAGGTGAGTGATTACTCATTTTAGGAATCAGTTTACCAAAGCCAGCTTTTAAAAGTTGCTGCTTCATTTTATCTGCTGCAAATAAATATTTTCGTTCCAAGGCAAAGGGCATATATTCAATAAATCGAACCTGATAGGGATAATTTATAGTCAAGTTCGCAAAATCAGCAATTTCATCTGAATTTATGCCGTTCATAACTACCATATTTAACTTAATCGGTGTAAGGCCTATTTCTTGCGCCTTTTTTATTCCTGCCAATACCTGGTACAATGCATCATGTCCTGTTATCTGCTTAAATCGTTCAGGATCTAATGTATCAAGACTCACATTGATACGTTTCACCCCAGCTTCCTTTAAAAGAGAAGCATATTCTTCCAGCATACTACCATTCGTTGTTACAGCCACTTCTTTGATCCCAGGAATAGCTGTTACCTTATGTAGAAAGCCAATAATCCCTTTACGTACCAAAGGCTCACCACCAGTAATGCGTACTTTATCAACCCCTAAGCTGGCAAAGGCAGTAATAATGCGCAAGATTTCTTCATACCGTAAAATATCATTATGCTCCATCCATTCTACACCTTCTGAAGGCATACAGTATTGGCATCGAAAATTGCACCTATCCGTTACTGCTACTCGCAGGTAATGAATGTGCCTTCCCACACTGTCATATAAACCATTCATCCTGCAACCTCCTGTCTTATTCTTATGCAAAATACTATGGTATTTATCCGATGACCACTCGCTATAACACTCCCCCTCTTCCAAAAGATAGTTCGTGCGCGATTAAGTCCGGCGGATAAGTACAACAAATCGGTCATTTGGTGTTAACTCCATCTAAATCAAGCCTTCTTGCAACAATTCTAAATGAAGATTACTCTCATACTGTATTGACAGTATTAGCCTTCCAAATTTAATAATCCTTTTTTCATTGCATATCTGACCATTTCCGGTCTAGTCTTTAAATCAAGTTTTTCCATGATTCTAGCTTTGTAAGCTTCAACGGTCTTAACAGAAAGACAAAGTTGCTCAGCAATGTCTTTATTAGCATACCCCATAGCCACCAAGCGCAATGTTTGTTTCTCTCGTTCTGTTAGTAATTGCAATGACTCAAATTCTTCGCTTTTATTTCCCTGACGTACAAATCTCTCAATTAAAGATTTAGCAGCAGATGGATATAAATAAGATTCCCCTTGGTGAACTGTGCGAATGGCTTTGAGTAAATCAAAGTCAGGAGCAGTTTTTAAAATATATCCCACTGCTCCCGCCTTTAAAGACTGAAATAGATCTTCTTCATCATCGTGCATGGTTAGAATCAGCACTCGAATCTCTGGTAGTAATTCTTTTAATCTAGCAGT
>JBEQCC010000306.1:0-4480 GCA_041639455.1 Pelosinus sp.
GGATTAGATATTGCAATGCTGAGTGCTAGTATCGCCTTTTATGTATTGTTGTTAGCCTTATTGCATTTAAGTTCTTTGAGATTGTTCCAGCGGCAAAAAGCTTAGCTGTTGAGAATATGGAGGACGGTATTCTCGTACTTGATACGAAGGACCGAATCTTGGATATGAATGCCCAGTTGGAGAATATCTTAGGCATTAAGAAAAACAATGTTGTAGGGGCTGCTGTAGAAAGAATCCCAGCAATGTGGCTAGTGCAAGCTATACAAGGCGAAAAGTTTCAAAAATACACGACGATGCTGCAGAAAGACGAGATCTATTATGAAGTCAACTCTACGCCTTTGCAGCATCGGGACAAAAATTTTGGCAGGGTGATTGTGCTTAGTGATGTTACCAGCCGTATGTTGGCGGAACAACGCTTCCAGCAATTATTACAGTCTGAAGAAAAATTACTGCAAACAGAAGCTTTAGCTCATATGATGTTTAATCACCATCAAGCCATGATGATGATTATTGAAAGCAAGACGGGTCATATATTAGAAGCCAATGCAGCGGCAGAAAATTTCTATGAATCCCCCTTAATTGGTTGCTTGATACACGAATTTATTGAATACCCTGATGAACGTGGAGAAAAAAATAGCAGCCAATATGCAAATGTCGGAGAGTATCAGTTTATGGCAAGGCGCGTCTTAGCTTCAGGAGAAGTAAAAGATTTATCTGTGAATCTTACAACGAAAGTGATTGGTGAAATGGTATTATCTTTTTTGATTTTAGAAGATTTTACCGAAAAAATGCAATTGGAAAAAGCGTTGCGGGAAGCAAAAGAGAAAGCTGAAAAAGCCAATCGGGCAAAGGATGATTTTTTAGCAATTATTAGCCATGAGCTTCGCACGCCGATGAATGGTATTTTAGGAATGGCAAAACTGGTGTTAGGGACAAAATTGCAGCCAGATCAGCGGGAGTGCTTAGAATTGGTACAGGTTTCAGGGGAAAAACTGCTGGTTTTATTAAATGACTTACTTGATTTTTCAAAAGTTCGGGATGGAAAACTGGAATTAGAGAATATTTATTTCTCCCTGCGGGATGTAATGAGCGAATTTCATCGTATCTTAAGAATGAAGGCAAAGAAAAAGGGTTTGCAGTGTGTGATTCATATTGCCCATGATGTACCCGATGGATTGTATGGTGATCCTCGGCGGCTGCAGCAAATTGTAATGAATTTAGCAGATAATGCGGTAAAGTTTACGAAGACCGGCTTAGTTTCAATTGCAGTGAATGTTAAGCAATACCTTGATAATCAAGTGAATTTATTATTTGTTGTACGGGATACCGGAATCGGGATTCCCCCAGAAAAAATCAATATTATTTTTCATAAATTTACCCAAGTCGACTCTTCCACCACAAGAAAATATGGCGGGACGGGCTTAGGACTTAGTATTGTGAAACATTTGGTTGAAATCATGGGTGGTAGAATATGGGTAGAAAGCAGCATGGACAAAGGCAGTTCTTTTTATTTTACCGTTGCTTTCAAGGTTTGCCAATTACCTTTGGGCAATCATCCATTAGACCAACCCAAACAGCTCGAAAGCAGCAACGAATTGGAAAGTATTGAGAAGCTGCAAGTTTTATTAGTGGAGGATGAATTTATCAATCAAAAGGTAGCTGTTAAAATGCTGACCAATCAAGGTCACAATGTTACATTAGCCTTCAATGGGCAACAGGCGATAGAGTTATTTAATAAAAAGCAATTTGATATTATTTTTATGGACATACAAATGCCTGAGATGGATGGGGTACAAACGACAGCTGCGATTCGTGATCTAGAAGAACAATGGGCGGATGAACGGCATATTCCGATTGTGGCGATGACAGCTTATGCGATGAAGGGGGATCGGGAACGTTTAATGTCTTGCGGGATGGATGAATATATTAGTAAACCTCTGGATGCTGAGGTCTTAAATAATGTAGTCAGAAAACTATTTTATGAGCGGCATGTAAATCCTAAGGGACAAGAAGAAATGGACGAGGAGCCAAGGGAAGTGGCAGCCAATCCCTACTTGGATCAACTTTTGAGCATTTGTCAGGGTGATGTGGATACAGTGAAGGCTGTTATTAGCTGCTTTTTGGACAATGGTACGCAATATATGCGAAATATAGAGCAAGCTGTAAGCGAAAAAAATGCCAACAACTTGAAGCTCAGTGCTCATCGCTTAAAAGGTGCAGCAACGTATTTCGGAAATCAGACAGTTGTGGAATATGCAGCTCAACTAGAGCATATGGGAGATATAGGGCAACTTATTGATATTGGGCAGGTTTTTGTCAAATTGCAAACGGCAGTCAAAGAATTGGAAGATGGATTGCAGCAGGCATGGCGAGAATTACCCAATGCAAAAGAATGAAAAAAATACACGGCAGGACCGTGTATTTTCATTGCTTTTAGTGATGTACGGAATCATTTGAAAAAACTTTAAGAATTTCAAAGTTAAGTCTTTGGGTTTCTAATATTGCAGTAATTTTGGCATCCATTCGATATAAAGTGGCGACAATATCATCTTGCTGATCCTCTGATAACAGATCAATATTTGTGTGTAATTTTTGCAATTCTCCTGAAGTTAATTCTTCTAAGCTGTCAAGACGTTTGTTGATATTCTCCATCGAAACTAATATTTTATTTAGTATTTCTTCGTTCATATAATTCCCCTGTCTTTATCAATGATATAAATATGTGTAATTTTTGGTTGACTTATTATACATTTTCTACTGCTGCTGCGTCAAGGCGTGTTATGGGATATCTTTAGGAGCAAGGATAGCACTAGGTCCTTCTTCTCCCGTACGAATTCGCACTGCGTTTTCAATAGGATAAATAAAAATCTTACCGTCGCCGATTTTTCCCGTAGAGCAGACCTTCTTTGCAGCTGCCACTACTTTTTCTACGGGAACTTCGCATACAACAATTTCTATCTTGATTCCAGCTAAAAGATTGATGTTATATTCTTTGCCTCGGTATATTTCAGTATGACCTTTTTGCAACCCGCAGCCAAATACTTGACTTACGGTCATACCTGTAACTCCGATTGCGTTTAATGCTTCTTTCAAATCCTCCAGCTTGCCGGGACGGGTGATAATATCGATTTTGGTCATAATCGACATGGTGGTTACCGCCTTTCATCATAATGTAGGAAGCAACGAAGTGAAGCTGTTGCATATACTGATAATTAGCTATTTGCGGTTAGATTCCTCCTGACCATTGGTGATAATGTGTGGGAAAATTCAATTATAATAATGCATAACGTAAGCGTTTTTGTGCCGCGTATAGCACGAAAGAACCTGACAGTAGAAACTGTCAGGTTCAAAAGGAGGATTATCGAAAGAGAGGATGTTAGTTATCATGTATTAGGAGTTATCTTCCTGGCGATCCATAATGGCAATGTCGCCTTCTTCGCCAGTGCGAATTCTAACGGCATTTTCAATGGGATAAACAAATATCTTACCATCGCCGATTTTACCGGTGCGGCATACTTTTTTCACCGTTTCGATTACGGTAGTGACAGGAACTTCGCATACTACGATTTCCACTTTTATGCCAGCTAAAAGATTAATATTGTATTCTTTACCGCGGTATACTTCAGTATGACCTTTTTGCAAACCGCAGCCAAATACCTGGCTTACTGTCATGCCCATTACACCAATGTCAGCTAAGGCTTCTTTTAATTCTTCCAATTTACCGGGACGAGTCACTACATCAATTTTGGTTATTTTTCGCATGAAGGATTACCACCTTTCTGATTTAGTGAGATTTAGTATGTGAGGCCTGTAAGATTGAACTATTGACTGGTTCTGATTGGCTGGCAACATGAGAGAAGGCAAGAGGAGAACCTGCAGTCACATCTTGGTAAATATAACCGCGTTCACCGTGTTCTGCAATATCCAGACCAATGTCTTCATGGCTTTCATCAGAACGTACTTGCATGAATAGACTAATTACTTTTAATATCACAAAGGTCATAGCAGCTGCGAAAACCCAAGTGACTGCAACTCCGAATAGTTGAGTGAATACAAGATCAGGATTCCCAAAAAATAATCCATCAGCACCAGCTGGATTTACAGATGTAGAGGCGAATAAACCTGTGGCAATTGCACCCCAAGTACCGCCAATTCCGTGAACTCCAAAGGCATCAAGAGCATCATCATAACCAAGTTTTGCTTTTAGGATACTAACAGCAAAGAAACAAATTGCACCGCCGACTAAACCGATCACAATAGCAGGTATTACACTAACAAAACCTGCAGCAGGAGTAATAGCCACCAGCCCGACCACTGCGCCCACTGCTGCTCCTACAGCAGAGCGCTTTTTACCCGAAGCACTGTCGATAAGCAACCATGTGAGCATGGCCGTAGCCGAGGCAATATTGGTGTTTACAAATGCTGTAACAGCCAGCCCATCAGCTGCCAGTGCCGATCCGGCATTAAATCCAAACCATCC
>JBEQCC010000307.1:0-4458 GCA_041639455.1 Pelosinus sp.
GATGCTGCTGAAAAGGCATTTAAAACAATAAATATAGAGCCATATCGGCGTTATGAAATATTGATGAAAGCCAGCCGAATTCTCATGGAGAAGCAGAAGCAAATGGCAGAATTCCTTGTACAAGAAGTGGGAAAACCTATCAAAGAAGCAATGGCTGAAGTAGCACGGGCCGAGCAAACACTGATTCTTTCCGCTGAAGAAGCAAAGCGGATGACTGGTGAAATGGTGCCCTTGGAGGGAGCACCCGGCTGCGATAACCGATGGGCTTTTACGATGCGGGTTCCTGTAGGGGTTGTTTGTGCCATTACACCATTTAATTTTCCTCTTAATTTAGCCTGCCATAAGATCGGTCCGGCTCTTGCTGCCGGAAATTCAGTGGTGTACAAACCAGCTACTGTGACTCCTTTATCGGCAGTACTGTTATGCGAAATTTTTGCGGAAGCAGGGTTGCCTGATGGTTATCTCAATTTGTTGACAGGATCAGGTGCCAAACTCGGCAAACTGTTGACCGAAGAACAGCGAATTGGTTTTTACAGCTTTACTGGCAGCCCTGCTGTCGGGAAAATTTTGTTGCAAAATGCAGGGTTTCGCCGTATAGCCCTTGAGTTAGGATCAAACTCGGCAAATATTGTCCACCACGATGCGGATATTAAACTGACGGCAGGATTATGCGTCAAGCATGCCTTTGCAAATGCAGGTCAAGTTTGCATATCCTGCCAGAGAGTGTATGTTCATCGCAGTGTCTATAAAGAATTCTGCCATGAGGCAGCAATACACACAGAGCAATTAGTTATGGGCGATCCATTTGATCCTGTTACGGACATTGGCCCCATGATCAGTGAAGCAGAAGCAATCAGAGCAGAAGAATGGGTAAATGAGGCAGTCGCTCAAGGAGCCAGAGTACTGGCAGGCGGCAAACGTCGTGGGACTTGGTTTGAACCTACCATTTTAACCGATGTGCAGCAGGGTATGAATATTGTGAGTCTGGAAGCCTTTGCACCTGTTTTTTCTATTATACCTTATGATGAGATTGAGGAAGCCATTGATTTGGTGAATGCTTCTATATATGGACTGCAAGCAGGTGTATTTACGAATTCCTTAGCGATTGCCAGACTGTGCGCTATGAAAATTGAAACTGGCGGGGTTATCTTCAATGATGGGGCGACCTTCAGGACGGATAACATGCCTTATGGCGGTATTAAGGAAAGCGGTATTGGCCGAGAAGGTCCACAGTATGCAGTGAAAGAAATGACAGAAGAGAAATTAATTGTTTTTAAATTTTAGTAAATCGAAGGTTTTCAAATTGATAGGAGGATGCCAGTTATGATCAGCTGCCGGGAAATAATGAATTTACCTTCCCTAACCAAGCTTACTCTTGTGGCTGGAAAGTCAGGTTTGGACCGATTGGTGCGTTGGGTCCATTTTATTGATCTGCCTGATGTGATTCCCTGGGTGCAGGGTGGAGAACTCCTGATTATTACCGGTATCGGCTTGAATGGTGATGAAAATAAGCTCAAAGAGATAGTGCAAGGAATTATAAAGAAGAAGCTGGCTGGGCTGATTATTAATATTGGTCCTTATATCAAAGCGGTACCTTTTGAAGTTAGCAATTTAGCAGACCAAGAGAACTTTCCTATTTTTGAACTTCCCTGGGAAGTAAAACTTATTGAGGTAACGCGGGAAATATGCGGTCATATTGTCATGAAGCAAACAGAACAGCGCTCCATAAAAGATTTTTTGGAACAACTGCTGCTTTGTCCTCCGGAGAAGCCTGAAGTATTAATTCAGCGGGCGGCTTATTACGGCTATGACTTGGCAAAACCTCACCAGGTAGCGATCTTAAGTCCAGACTGTTTGGCTGCATTTTTACAGACGCAAAAGACAAGAGGCGAAAAAGCCTTAGTAGCTCTTAAGGTACGTTTTGAACAAATTGTCCATGAGGTTTTGACGGCGCAAGGCAGAAAAATTCTGCAAATGTTATGGGCAGATGATATTGTTCTTCTAATGCCCTATGAGGATGAAAGTACAGGGGGACATCAAAACATTAGGATTTTAACTCAGATATTGGAAAAATTTGCAATTAAAATGCCAGGCTTAGGAGTTACTGTTGGTTTAGGCGGCAGATTTGAAAGCTTGCAAGCTGCCAGACAAGGTTATCTCCAGGCCGTTAAAGTTTTGCGCTTTGCTAAATTAAAGAAGGCTTTTCGGTCTATATATGCTTATGAACAGCTAGGAATCTATAAGCTGCTATTTGAGATTGAGCCTGAGAAACTGGTAATATATTATCAGGACGTAATTGAACCTCTTAATGCATATGATGGTAAACATCACATGGATATGGTTTCTAGCTTGTTTGTATATTTTGAAGAAAATTGTAATGCTGTAAAAACAGCTAAACGACTGTATGTGCACCGTAATACTCTTGATTATCGTTTGAAAAAAATTGAGGAGATCACTGGAAGGAGCTTAGATGACCCTTATGATCGCCTGACGCTGCAGTTAGGAGTTATTGTGGGGAAACTGCTGACGAGCGAGATTTTTCCTAACGTATTGCGAGAATAAAAGAAAACTAAGTATAGAATGTGAAGCTTTCCTAGAAGCTGCTATATGGTTTATTTATAGAACAAGTGAATACATCACAAAAAGGAACAAGAAATTCTGTGATCTGTTCACATAGACGCAGGCTGGCATCTGGTGGTAGTATTCATATATAAATCAAATGCGAGTGATGTATTTAGCAATGGCGCTGAATGTATATCTGATGAGATATATTCAGTGCCTTAATTTTTAATGCTAGGGGGCTTTACAATGAGTATTGCAGAAACTAAGACAGAAAAATTGATTCAAAGAAAAAACAATGCAGTTGCGAGGGGAATCGCCAATTCCACAGGCATTTTTGTAGAGAAAGCCAGCGGAGCGGTGATTACCGATGTAGAAGGTAGAGAATTTCTTGATTTTTATGCAGGTGTCGGGGTTTTAAATGTTGGGCATTGCCCGGAAGCTGTGGTAAAGGCCATACAAAAACAAGCAGAGCAATTACTTCATTCGTTCTTTGCTATCGCTATGTATGAACCCTATGTAGAGTTGGCAGAAAAAATGAATTCCTTGGTGCCGGGCGGGTCGTTGAAAAAGACCATGTTTGCCAACAGTGGTGCGGAAGCCGTGGAAAATGCGGTCAAAATTGCTCGCCATGCTACAAAAAGAACAGGAATTATTTCTTTTGAGGGCGCATTCCATGGGCGTACATTTATGACCATGAGTCTCACTAGCAAGGTGAAGCCCTATAAATATGGTTTTGGACCTTTTGCCCCAGAAACTTACAAGGTGCCTTCCGCTTACTGCTATCGCTGTCATTATCGTTCCACCTATCCAGGCTGTGGTATGCACTGTCTAGAAAATTTTGAACGGTTTTTTACGGCGGAAGTTGATGCGGAGCATATTGCCGCTATGATTATTGAACCGGTGCAGGGCGAAGGGGGTTTTATTGTACCGCCGCCAGAATTCTTGCCAGGTCTTAAGGCGATTTGTGAAAGTAAAGGAATATTATTTATTGCTGATGAGGTACAAACAGGGTTTGGCCGTACAGGAAAAATGTTTGCCATTGAAAACTGGGGCGTCGAGCCTGACATAATCACTACGGCAAAATCCATTGCTGCCGGTATACCACTCAGTGCTATTACTGGCAAGGCCGAATATATGGATGCACCTGATGCTGGAAATATTGGCGGAACCTATGGTGGGAATCCCTTAGCCTGTGCGGCTGGTTTAGAAACCATAAAGTTTATTGAGGATAACAAGCTCTGTAGTCGAGCTGCACAAATCGGCAGCACAACGATGAAAAGGCTGAAAGGATTACAGGAAAGATGCACTGTTGTTGGTGATGTGAGAGGCGTCGGTGCAATGATTGGAATTGAGCTGGTTAAAGATCGACAAACGAAAGAACCAGCCAAGGAAATTACGAGTAAGGTTGTGAAATATTGCTTAGAACAAGGGGTAATGTTAATCAGCGCTGGAATTTTTAGTAACGTAATTCGTTTATTGATCCCTTTAGTGGTTACGGATGAACAGTTGGATCGTGGACTTACTGTTTTAGAACAAAGTATCTTAAGGGCGGCGAAAGAAGGCTAGTATAACAGCATATTTGCAAGCAAAGGCGCTTGTCAGCAACTGGTAAGGTTGTTGATGAGCGCCTTTTTATATAAGAAAAAGGAGGCGAACGGATATGAAAGAACAATCCTTACATTTAAAGAAAGAAAACTTAAAAAAAGATCTCAAAAATAGGCATATTCAATTGATTGCCATTGGTGGTGTTATTGGTGTTGCATTATTTATGGGGTCTGCTCAAGCAAGTAAGATGGCAGGTCCAGCTCTCACTTTAGCCTATGCTCTTGGGGGTATCGTCATGTATTTCGTGCTGCGTGCCCTTGGTGAGGTTGCTGTAGAACATCCTGTTGCTGC
>JBEQCC010000308.1:0-4452 GCA_041639455.1 Pelosinus sp.
TACGCTCTTTTCTCAATGTATCATGCTGATTTTATTAATTTCATAGGTATCAAGATTTTCAATTTCATTTATAGCATTACAACTAGAATGTTCATAGATACATTTAATAGCTACTTGTGCAAAAATGTCTTGCCGCTGAGCAATAATAGCATGCAGAGTACCATCCTTTAAAGCTCGAATATTATCAGGCACATTATCAAAACCAATCATTTTCTTACCATGTAAGATTCCTTTGGACTTTAATTTATCAATAACTTGGGTAAAAGAAGTATTAATTCCCACAATCATATCAAAATGAGAATATTCTCTGATCACACGTTCCAAATCGCGACTCCGCTCATCCACATCTACGTAGCCTGTTTGCGAAGCAATAATTTTAACTTGCGGATAATCTACTAGGTAATCGATAATCCCTTGGATTCTCTGCTGCATATTCGGCCATGTTTCCTGGGGTGAACTTAGGATAACATTACCTGTACCATCAAGATATTTCGCAATTAATTTTCCTACATTACGACCAGCAGAATAATTATCAGTGCCTATATAGGAAATCCGTTTACTCTTGGGTGCATCGCTGTCAATACAAATTGTTACAATTCCTCGTTCATGCATCTTGTTGATAAGTGCAGTTATTTTGTCTGCAGAAGCAGGAACAATGATAAGATATTTGATGTCCTCTTTGCACAGTTCTTCCACTATTTGCACCTGTTCTTCATGGTTAGGATGTTTAGGCCACTTTACTAATAGTTCATAATCATATTTATTGGCTGTCTTCTTAGCGTTTTCAACCATTGCCTTATTAAACGGATTATCACCGGGATTTACAGTAACTAAAGCAATTTTCACTCTATTCTTTTGCTCTTCCAGTACATCATATTTATTCACATAGGAAAATACATCCTCCACAGTATCCTTTAACTTCTTAGCCAAATCATATAATATTTCGTCTGATTGTTTTAGCTGCATATTCATTGATGTTGTTTCTTCTGCTGTTGCTGCTGATTCCTGAGCAATGGTTGCCACATTTATAATGGCATCCGTAAGCTTATTTTTCATATTTAACAGTTCAATCATACTATCTTTTACGACGGTTTGCTGAACAACAACTTCTTTAACATTTTCATCAATATTTTGAAAAGTAGTACTTACTTCATTGACTGATTCAGCTTGTGCCTCGATCTTCCCAGCCGTACTACTAATTAAGTCTACAGTAGTTTCAATTTCACCTTGAATCGAGGAAATAATATCTGCAATTTGTTTTGAAGATCGAAAGCTTTGCTCTGCTAATTTTCGAATCTCACCTGCTACAACGGAAAAACCTTTACCAAATTCGCCTGCCCTTGCAGCTTCAATTGACGCATTCAAGGACAATAAGTTAGTTTGATTGGCTATTTCAGTCATTGCTCCAACGATTTGGTTAATATTGTTGGCACTATCTTTTAATTTTACTACTGTACTCATTACATGAGAAAATGTGTCTTTTGCCTCTTCACTTTTCACTCTTGTATTTGACATATTTTCATTACCAATGGCATTCAACTGGTACAAATTTTGTATTTTATCTTCTGTAATATGAATTGCATGAGAAACATTATCAAATTTATCAGAAAGAGCTGAAATCGTTTGCAAACAAGTTTCAGTATCTTGCGCTTGTTGCTCGGCACCAGTTGAAACAGCATGATTTGCTGTCAGCATCGATTTAGAGATTTCCGTTGAGTCATTTGTTGTTTCGATTACAACGTTTGATAGTCTTAAGATTTCTTTTACAGAACTGCGAAATTTCTTAATCACTAAGGTAAATTCATGAACAATAAAAAAAAGATCTTGATGACGATTTTTAATTTTTAGAGTATTTTCCCAGTCGGTCAAATTTCCTATTTTTATTAACTCGGCAACTTCACTTATTGGCTCAGAAGTTACATTATAATTACGCAAACAGCTAAAGATAATCAATAAAAATAATAAATTGCCAGCTATAACAACTAGGTAACCAGACATTATCTCAGAATTTCCTAATAACCACAGCCCTACAAATGAAAATAACAAAGATACCAATGAACTAATCATAACTTGCGCTTTTCTCATTTTCGTCTCCTATGTATATATAGTTATTGATTTGACCATCTCAATCAGTAATTCTTTCTTAAAGGTGAAAGATGTCTTTTTCATTACTAAACTAGCCGAAATTCTTTTGGTGCGCCCGCATGTCAAGTTTCATCAAAATCATCCTTTCTCAAGTCCACTATACGGAATATTTTCTCACTTACAATATAAATATACGCGTTCAGCATATCAAATTCCTGCTTATATTTTGAAAAATAAACATAATATCCCAAAACGAATAAAGCTATTTCTTCCCCAATAAATTTATGCCAAAAGGAATTTCAGCAGAAAGAAAGAATAAAAATAGTATATTCTTTCTTTGAGAGACATTCTACCCAAAATAACGTTTAAGAAGGAGGTTATTGGATGCGTATTGTTGAGCAAGCTTTTCGCGTTACAACACGTACTAGTATTATGAAAGCAGATCATCCCGCTAATTGTATATTCCAAGTCTTTGTAAAGGGACGTCTTCAGGATAAGCAGAGCTACAAGATAGATGGAGAAAACATTAACTTTGGATTCGACTGTTTGGTACCAGGCGACTTAGTACAAGTCTTTTATTTCATTCCATAAATGTATCCAATAAATTCCTTACAAAGCAAATAAAAAACTCTAAAAAATAAAATTTCTATAATCCCCCTTCGCGATCTTTGTATTTCTTCGTGAATTGGCAGTTCATTCTTTTTTGTCACTAAAAAACAGAGTGAATCAATCTTTTAGCAAGCAAGGGATTGTGTCCTATGCTCGAAAAATGACAGATTTATGCGTCCTAAAGAACTACACATTATTCTATATGTCAGTGAAACAAGGAAATCCCACCGAAATAGGTGGGATTTCCTTGTTTCACTATGCAACCTTCTTCTGGAATTTTTTAACGCTTATGGTTAATGTAATGATGATAAAAATGACCAGGGCTGGCTCATTCTTACGAACATGTTGTGTGTATCTTTTAAAACGTATAAAAACGCATTGTGCTTTTGTGGTTCATAAAATCTTTCTACCTATAGTCTCCCATATTTATCACTAAAGCGAACACTGTCATCCTCTCCTAGGTAACTGCCATTTTGCACTTCAATGAGCTGGAGGGGTAATTTGCCCGGATTTTCAAGACGATGTATGGTATTTTGGGGCACAAAAGCACTCTCATTTTCATGCAATAGCTGTTCACTCTCGCCTATGATCACTTTGGCTGTACCACTGATTACAATCCAATGCTCACTGCGGTGATAATGCATCTGCAAGCTGAGCATTTCTCCTGGATTGACAACAATTTTCTTCATTTTATAACCTAAACCACCCCCCAGCACCGTGCAATATCCCCAGGGATAATATAACGTCCTGGGCTCATCTGCCTCGATTCGGCCTCGCTCTTTCAGCTGGGTTACTAAATCTTTCACTTTTTGAGACTCACCTTTTTTGGCTACGACGATAACATCATCTGTTTCTACAACCAGAATATCTTCAAGACCAATGCCGCCAATAAGCCGGCTATGTGCCAATATCAGTGTATTGGTGCATTCAATGGGAATACAGTCTCCCTGCAAAGCATTAGCATCCCTATCCTTGGGCAGCACATCATAGATCGCATCCCATGATCCAATATCATTCCATTCCGCTGTAATTGGCAGCATGACTAATTCTTCGGATTTTTCAGCTATAGCATAATCAAGAGATATGGATGGAATTTCAGCAAAGTTTTCTCGCATTTGTTCCCACCCCGCCTCAGCCAGTGCATATATCTCCAGTTGATATTTTTTTAATTCACTCATAAAACATTCAATCGCAAAGGCAAACATTCCCGAATTCCAATAATAATTTCCAGCGGCAAGATAGGACTCAGCTGTTTCTTGATCGGGTTTCTCTCTAAAAGACTGAACATAAAAGCCGCTGTCAAATGCTTCGCCTGCCTGGATATATCCATACCCTGTTTCTGGATGGTCTGGCTGTACACCTAAGGTTACAATCTTCCCCATCTTTGCCAGCCTTATAGCTTGGAGAAGGTTATCATTAAAGATCTTTAGCGGACGAATAATATGGTCAGAAGGCGTTACATACAGAATCTCATTTGCATCGCACCCCAGTATATCGAGGCAATATCTTGCTGCAAACGCTACTGCCGGTGCTGTATTACGTGCTGCTGGCTCCAAAAGAATATGTGCTTCATTAGCGTTTGCAGCAATAAGCTCGGTTCTAACATGATGAATGTATTCTTGGTTTGTTACAATGACCATATCACAAGGTCTAACCAGGGGTAAGAATCGCAGGATCGTTTGAGCAAGCAATGAGTGCTCCCCGTTTAGTTTTAAGAATTGCTTTGGAAATCTCGTACGAGACAGCGGAAATAATCGA
>JBEQCC010000309.1:0-4430 GCA_041639455.1 Pelosinus sp.
CATTTGCCAATTCTTTTGTCGGCACGCGTGGATTCGCGCCCGCCATGCGGGTGGCTATGGCTTGCGTTGTATGCACTGTCTTAAAACGCATCCGGGAACCTGGGAGAACATTTTGCATCATAAATAATCGTTCCTGGCTGCTTCTCAAGATAATATTGAGCGATCAATACAATGATATCATCATTATCAACGGCACGTCCGTTTACATCAACAAAAGCCACTCGATCTCCGTCACCATCAAATGCTACACCTAAATTTGCACGACTTTCCCTAACCTTTTCTCCAAGTCCCTGCAAATTTTCAGCCAAAGCCGGATTAGGCGATCGATTTGGAAAATTCCCATCAGGCTGGCAATATAATTCGATTACATCATAACCTAACTGCCTGAACAATTGTGGTGCAATATGAGAGGTAGCTCCATTACCGGCATCGACAACCACTCGCAATTTACTTTTCTGCGCTAAAAGCGCAGTAGCTGTGATATATTCATCGACAATGGGTAATACGATGATTGTACCTTCACCGGCAACACTCACACCCTCTTCCACCATTTGTTTTATTTCTAAAATATCTTCTTCTGTTACAGGCTGATCACCAAATACCAGTTTAAAGCCATTGTAAGGAGCAGGATTATGAGAAGCAGTAACCATAACCCCTCCCATTGCCTGCAGCACTTTTTGCGCATAATAAAAAACCGGAGTGGCTACCGTTCCAATATCGACGACTTCACAGCCTGACCCTACAAGGGCTTTGATTAGAATATCTTTTAAAATTGGCGTGGATAAGCGAACATCACCGCCTACTACTACTTTTTTGCCAGCTAATTTAACACCCACCGCCAAGCCGATTTTGTATGCGATCTCCTCTGTCAATTCGATACCTGCAATTCCCCGAATATCACATGCATGGAAAATTTTCATAAAATCAAGTCTTCTCCCTTCAGAACAATACTATGGATATTGTAGCATTTAAGGACAAGTAAGTACAATCTACAGTCACTTTTTCTATCTTTTAACATAGGATACTATAAAGAAGATTTGACTAAACAGTAGGGGGAATCAGATTGGCTAGTCCTGAAAAAATGATTAAAATGTTATTAGAGGAAATTCATCAAATTTCATTACCTTTGGCTACCATCGTAAAGAATCAGGAAATCCTTATTATTCAAAATAAGCAGGCCATCGAATTATTAGAGCAAATTCGCGTTTCCAGAAGCGAAGACGAGGAAGAAGACGACGAAGAATAAACAATCGCATTACGACTATAGGAATAGAAAAATAGCAAGCGATACTTAATTTTGATCGCCTGCTATTTTTCTGTTTTTTTATTCATATGAACTATAGCCCACTGCTTCCACGATTTTTCAAAGGCAGCATAATCCATGCCTACATTTTTACTGATAGCCTTCTCTAGGCTATCTCCGGCTTTTAAACTCTTAACAACGTCTTGCAGCGTATCCTCTCCATACACCTCGGCGATATAACGTACAGCAGCTAGTGATTGGCGATATGCCATGGACTGATTGGACAGTTCATCAAAGCTGTCCTCCAGCTCTCTCATGGTGTACATCCTATCATCCAATACATTATCAGCAGTAATCCATTCGTAATTATTTGCACGATACTCGACATACTGGGCCAGACCTTCTGTAAACCAGCGAGGATAATTCCCATTGGTTATATGATCAAACACCAAATGAGTATACTCATGCACCATCGGACCTGAATGAATAAATTCTTCCACCGACTCTCCATCATTTAGCCATACATGAGGTGATAGCAGTTGAATGGTTCCACCCCAGTACACTCCCATGGCACTTTCATTACCAGACCAGCCAAAAGCCTGACGCAGCTGGTTCTTATTCGAATGAATAAGAATTAATGTTTTATCAGAAGGCGCATACTGCAGCGTTTCAACTACCGGCTGATATGCAGCCTCAGCAGCCTGTCCTATCATACTTACGATGTCAGCATCTGCTGGAGCGTATTTGATCTTAAAATGCGCAGTTTCGTAAGTTGCCATATCCCTTGCTTCATAATTAACCTTTATCTGTACCGCTTGACGTACCAGAGGATAAAGCCACATACGAGGTTTGGTAGGCATAGCAAAAACCAGCATTAGAATAAAGAGCAGTCCAGCAACCATTATAAGTGTATTCGCTTCGCCTATTAGTACTTTACGCATAAGGCACCCTCCTCTCCTTCTAAGAGTTACAGGTGCTCATTATAGCATAGGCTCAACATACTTTCTATCGGTATTTTATGTAAACTAGCTTACAATTGTGATCCCTTTACTGGTTCCGATCCGCGTAGCTCCAGCAGCAATCATAGCTGCAGCCTCTTCGGAGGTACGAATCCCACCCGATGCTTTAATCCCAATTCGATCTCCGATAATGGACTTAAATAACCTGATATCCGCAATAGTGGCACCGCTTGCTGCAAATCCTGTAGATGTTTTAATAAACTGTGCGCCACTTTCCAAAACAATATGGCAAACCCGTTCCTTTTCGTCCTCTGTTAGCAGTCCGGTTTCTACAATCACCTTGACAATACGTCCTTGCCCTTCTGCTATGACCTGTTGAATATCATACAGCACAGCCTCCCAGAGACCTAATTTGGCGGCACCAATATTAATCACCATATCTAATTCATCAACACCATGCAAAACAGCTTGCTTAGCTTCAAAAGCCTTTACGATGGACAAATTTGCTCCCAAGGGGAAGCCAATAACAGTAGCCACCTTCACACCCGTGTCCGCTAATAAATTGACTGCCAAATCTACATAACATGGATTAATACATACAGCAGCAAATTTATATTCTGCCGCTTCTCTACATAAGCAACGAATGTCATGAGGCGTTGCATCTGGTTTTAAAAGCGTATGATCAATATAGGTATTCAATTTCAATTCTCCTTTGCATTTGAAATATGATTTCCTTCCTAATTGATACATATTTCGCATTACATCACCAAATACCTTTAAGCTAAAAATGATTTCAACATAATATAAAAAGACCTAGCTTTCGCCAAGTCTTTACTATTTTTGCAATTAGGATTTAATTGCTATTTTTACGTTGACAAGCCGGGCAGATTCCATGAAAATAAAACTGTTGTCCCATAATCTGATATTTAGTACCTTGAGAGACTTCATTAACAAATGCATCAATATTAATATCATAAACGTCTTCAACTTGACCGCATTCCGTACATCTCACATGAGGATGATTCGTCATAACAGCATCATAACGAAAACTATCTTCACCAGCATTTAATACTTGCACTAAACCAATTTCTTTAAGAATTTCCATCGTTTTATAAACGGTAGCTAGACTCATCGTTGGGTACATCGCCTGCAGCTCATTAAAAATCATCTCTGCATTAGGGTGAGACTTTGTAGAAGATAACATATTATAGATAGCCAGCCGTTGAGGGGTAACCTTAAAGCCTTTGTCTCTCAACAAAGAAGTGATACAGACTTCCATATATTCACCACCAATTCTAATTTATTTTTTATAGAAAACAATTATCGAGTAATTCTATCTTTATTTTAATATATACTAAAAACTGTTGTCAAGGAAAATCTCGATCTTAATAAAAGGTAAACGGAAGAGCCTCTGGGACACTTCCCAGAGGCTCTTCCATTTACGTAAAGGCTGCTTACTTTAACTGCTAAATTTGCTTTGAGCTTTGTTGAGCTGCTGAGCAGTTGCATTCTCCACATTGTAAAAGCCTTTTTGCTGCATCACATCAAAAATTTGTTTTTGCTGACTATATACATCCCCAAGAACATTCATGTAATCCTTGCGAAGCTGTTCATTGGCAGCTTCCAGAATGTATGAATTAATTGATTCTGCAAGATGTTTGCTTTCATTTAACGCCAACTGCAGTATATCCCGGTCAGCAAATTGGCTGCCTTGTCCATTCAGTCCTTGCTGTTGTTGGTTTTGTTGGTTTGGTTGACCTGCTTGTGCCACAATATCACCCCTATCCTTTATTGTAATGTTTGACTCATACTCAAATGCTTACTTAGAGTCTGAAAATGTTGCTGATTTTTTTGTGCCATTTGTTGAAAAAGTTGTTTGGTTTCTTTGCACTGAATGGTACTAGCAAAGTGATTCAGGCATTGCACTGAATTCTGCTCCATTCCTAGAAAATCTTCCAATTGCATTACTTCTTTGGATGATAACATGACCATCCCTCCTTTCTCCTATGTAAAATAAGTTGGCTGTCGGCGAAATGTATAGTTGCATCTCACCCTCGCTGACTATAGCATGTGCCATAAAAATACCAACTATACGTCCTTTTAAAACATATAAAACAAAAGGAACCACAAAGACCCCCATGCCGACGAAGTCGGCACCGTAAATCATGAAAATACCATGAAAATACTTTGAGTTGCTCCAAAAGGAAAACTAGATTTTTTGTCGAACA
>JBEQCC010000310.1:0-4409 GCA_041639455.1 Pelosinus sp.
TTTCTTTAAGCACCGAGGCGGAAACAGTGGACTTGTATACACCTATCATCAATATGATTAGAATCAGAGTACCAATAGAGATTACACGATAGCCGATTATATAATACATACAGCGAAGATATATATATCTTCCTTAACGAATAAAGATATGAACTCTTATGGTTTTTATTATTGATGAGCAAAAGACCCTGGAATACCTCAAAACTGGCGAGGCGTTCTTGGGTTTTTTATTGTTATCAACGGCTTATGCTGAGCAACGCCAAGCCCATGCCGCCGCGCCCCGTGCTAACGGGCCTGCCGGCAGCAAGGGAGCCGCGAACTGCGTGGCGGGGACATAATAAGTATCCCCCGGCTAGGCCGGGGGATACTTATTGCGGCAGCCGGGTTACTGGCAAAAAAAGACCACCACAGCACGGTGGTGGTAAATGGTAGACCTGCCAGACGTTTTCTGTCAGAGGATACTTGCCAAGTTGCTCAGATTGCGTTAGACTAATCTAGCGTCCAACGAACCACTCCAAAAACGGGGCAGGCAGTGGAAGCTGACTAGCGATCAGTCATTATTGTACTACAACAACCGTACAACAACGCGGCGGAAACTGCTTTTTCTAAATGGTAACCCAAATCTCTTTCCGCAAGCATTCTCACATCAGACATAAACAGTTTGCTCCGGGGGAAGATCAAACATAGGTTGCGTGTAATCAGGCAGTTTTTAATAGAGGAAAATTAATTCTGAATTGCATGATAATTAAAGTTGCTTTCTGTAGTTTTACAGAAGTTGGTATGTTATAATGATGAGCAATCTAAATTTTGTAATAACATCATTCTTTTTGTAGTAATAGGCAGGAAATGGGAAAAATAGTTAGAATAGTAGTAATGGTCATAAAGTTCTCATTCATAGAAGAGTTATTAGTGAATAAGTAAAATGTAAAGATGTAGAGAGGGGATCATTTATGCTTGAAAGAAATAGTTTAAGAACAAAGTTAATCGTATTCTTTATTTTATTTGCAGTTATTCCTGCGGCTATTGGTGGAGTAATCAGTATCTATAAAAGTGTAATCACGACTAAAGAGGCAGCGGTAGATAGTAATAATAATACAGCTTCGCAGATTGCCAAGCAAATTGAAATTATGCTAGATGACTCAAAGGGAATGACCGAGGGATTGGCTGCAAGTCCGACAGCGCGTTCTTTAGAAGGAATTGCCTTACGTGATATGATTATCAATTTTCAACAAAAAAATCCTCAATTTGAATTGATCTATGTAATGGATGCAAGCGGTATGCAGATTGCAAGAACAGCTGGCACGTTAGCGAATCGTGCAGATCGGCCTTATTTTAAAGAAGCAATGAAGGGGAGTACGTTTTTTACTGATATTTACATATCTTCTTTTACTAATGCTCCTAGTATAACAATATCTGTGCCAATTAAGAATTCGGCAGGAGCAATTCTGGGAGTGTTTGCTGCAGATATTGGTTTGCAAAGCCTCTGGGCAATTGCAGATAATGTTAAGGTGGGGAAAAATGGTTATGTAGAAATCGTTGATCACAATGGCGTAGTAATTGCTTATCCAGATCATGAAAAGGTACTGAAAAAAGAAAGCTTTGCAGCAATTGAATATGTAAAAAAAGTAATAGCAGGTCAAACAGGATCAATAGAGACTATTTCAAGCCGTGGTGACAAAACGATTAGTGCTTTTACTCCAGTACCTAAGTATCAATGGGGAGTCATTGTAAATGAACCGCTAAAAGATGTTTATGATGGGGCTATCACAGCGTCATATATTATCATTGGGATCTTGCTGATTTCTCTAGTTTTGGCTGGGGTCACAGCGTTTTATATAGCTCGCAGTATTGTTACTCCGCTGCAGAAAGTAGTTCATTCCGTTGAATTAGTAGCGGGAGGCGATTTATCACATACATTAGTTGCAGACGGAGTTTTGGAAGTGAATCAATTAGTGCAAGGTGTTAATCAAATGACAGCTGCTTTGCGGAAAATCATTTTGCATACAGCTTCAGTTGCCGAATCTGTAGCTGCCTCTGCGGAAGAGTTGACGGCATCAGCTACTGAAGTAGGCAGAGCCTCAGAAGAAGTAACAGCCACAATTCAGGATGTAGCTCAAAGTGCTAGTACCCAAGTGCAGCTATCTGATGAATCTTCTACTATTATGGTGGAAATGCAAGCTGGTATTGCAGATGCTGTTCAAGCGGCCTGTGAAGTGGCTGGCGTTTCAGAAAGAAGTGAACAGTCAGCTGAAGGTGGTCTTAAACAAGTGAATCATGCTGTTCAATTGATGAATAATATTCGTCAAGATGTGGGGGATGCAGCAGAAAAAATAAATATTCTTGGTGAGAAGTCAAGGCAGATTGGGCAAATCGTCGAAGTAATTACGAATATTGCAGGACAAACCAATCTGTTAGCGTTGAATGCTGCGATTGAAGCTGCAAGAGCGGGAGAACAAGGACGCGGTTTTGCAGTGGTAGCAGATGAAGTACGAAAACTGGCTGAGCAGTCCCAAGAAGCTGCGAAAGAAATTGCTGAGATTATCGGTGCAATCCAAAGTGAGACAGTACAAGCGGTAGAGGCAATGGATAAAGGCAGCAAAGAAGTAGGAGAAGGCGTTAAGGTGGTTTCTGCTTCAAAAGTAGCATTTGAGGAAATATATGTAGATGTAAAGGAAATGCGTAAACAGGTAGATAATATTTTAGCATTGATGGATTTGCAGTTAACTGGAAGTGGGCAAGTTGGTCAATCCATCACTGGCATTGCTGATGCATCAAGAACCAATGCTGCGAGTTCTCAAGAAGTGGCAGCAGCAAGTGAAGAACAAAATGCCTCTGTACATGAAATCGTGACAGCTGTTTCTGGTTTAGCAACAATGGCTAGTGAGCTGCAAGAAGTCGTGCATAAATTTAAAGTATAAGATTGTTAAGGTATAACGCTGCTATTACTGGCTGTGTTGTACCTTTATCGGATTAATCAATTCTCATCTTAGTAAGATATTGTAAGATTGGCTAATGAAGTTGTTGAGAAGATATTTAGTGAAAAAATGAGAATTACAAAGAATAAAAGACTATGTGTGAAATAATTATATAAAATGTCCAAATATGAAGATTGTATATATGAATAATAATTGGTAAACTAATGAAGTTGTTGCGAGGCATTGAAGAATTTAACTGATTGAAAGAAAAAACTTTTTGAAACTTGCTTGACATAACAAGGTGGACATGATACAATAAATCTTGTCGCTAGGGGATGTTAAGAGAAAACGTCGCAGATAATATGGTGGCTGTGGTGAAGCGGTCAACACGGCGGATTGTGGTTCCGTTATTCGAGGGTTCGATCCCCTTCAGCCACCCCATTCATTAACTCTAGCAATAACGATATAGGGGTATAGCCAAGTTGGTAAGGCACGGGACTTTGACTCCCGCATCCGTTGGTTCGAGTCCAGCTACCCCTGCCATTATGGTTCACTAGCTCAGTTGGTAGAGCACCTGACTTTTAATCAGGGTGTCCCGCGTTCGAGCCGCGGGTGAGCCACCATTTAACTTAATTATGCGGGAGTGGCGGAATGGCAGACGCACCAGACTTAGGATCTGGCGCCGCAAGGTGTAGGAGTTCAAGTCTCCTCTCCCGCACCACAACAAACACAAGGCTTTCAGGGTTTTACCTGAAGGTCTTTTTTATTGCAGTATAACGTTTGTACAGCAACCGTACAGCAACGCGGGAAAAAAGTATTGTTGCATTTTATGATGTTACCATGGTTGGTACGGTGGTTTCCAGCCAATCTGCAATGTCATTCTGGCGTGTGGGGACGTGATGGGTATATGTATCAAGGGTCATGGATATGGAACTGTGCCCAAGTCTGTATTGGACATCTTTGGGATGTTTGCCCTGGGCAAATAACCTAGTAGCGTGATCATGCCGTAAGTCGTGGAAGGAACATTTCACACCTGCGGCTTTTGCTATGTCTCCGAATTTATGAGAGAAGCGTCTGGGATCCAATAAGCTGCCATCCTCGCGGCAAAAGACAAGATTGTGATTCTGCCATATGGGTGCAGCCAGTTTTATACTTGCTTGTGCTGTCTTATGTCGCTTGAGTTCGCTGATAAGGATCTCGGGGACCGGAATCTGGCGGTAGCCGCTTTTGGATTTGGGTTCGTTGAATTTAGGACCATCTTTAGTTACGATGACAACATTAGTCACAGAAAGGATTTTTTTGTCTAGGGCTATATCGTGCCAGCGTAGACCTAAAATCTCTTCTCTACGCATGCCTGTAGCCCACTCTACCAGTAGAGGGAGGAACATGTCATTTGATTTTTTAGCGGTCTCAAAGAGGCTATTCCATTCTTCGTTTGATAATGGTTTGAGTTCTTTTTTAGATTTCTTTGGGGATGATACAGCCAATGTAGGG
>JBEQCC010000311.1:0-4386 GCA_041639455.1 Pelosinus sp.
CCTTAGCCCTTTTGACTACCGAGTCAATTATTTCCAAATCTTTTATCGTTCAGCTGCGCCATACAAAAAAAGCTCAGCAATGGTATGTGCGGTTTCACCAATATTTCCATCCACAAAATCGCGAAATATAAAGGTAACGATAACACTAAACAAGCCATGAGCAGCCCGTGTGGCATCACAGCTTTCACGAATAAATCCCTTACTTTGGGCTTCCAATAATACTTTTTCAATCATACCAATTGTCTCACAAAAACAGGCTTGATATTTATCTAACTGTTCTTGGGTAAAATTTGATGATCCGGCAGCACCAAATCCACGCACTTCATGCATCATAACACGCCATAAGTTAGCATGCTTTGCATAAAACTCCAGAAATGCTTTAATTATTGTTTCTACCTTTTCTAAAGGAGGCTCAGAAGAATTAACAATACCTTCAATAATGATTTGAAAAGGCATACTGCATTCCTTAATCAGCGTGTAAAAAAGCTGTTCTTTATTAACAAAATAATTGTATACTGTACCTTTGCCAGTATCGGCTAAAGCAATAATTTCATCTACTGTAGCTCGATGATAACCTTTGCTGGAAAATACAGCATAAGCTGCTTCAAGTATCTGCTGTCGTTTATTTTGTGAATCATGGAAACCAATATTTTCACGAATATGCTTCATTTCTGCCTCCAAAGTACGAATTTCATAAACATTCTTTAATAATTCTAATTGCATTCTTATAACAAATTTTTTCAATATCACCTGTGGTAAACCCAGTACAAATAAGTGCATTTATCAATTTATCAATATTACCAAGGTGAGAGATTTCCAACTGGTAATCGATACCGTCGAAATCTGTTCCTAAAGCTACAACATCAATACCGCCAATCCTGACAATATGTTTAATATGGCGTATCATGTCATCCACTCTGCTCCAATTTGATCCGGCCAAAAAGTTCCCTGAAAAATTGATTCCCATGATTCCCCCTTTTTGCGCCAGCAGAGTAATCATATCATCCGTCAAATTACGCCGATGCTTCCTGATTGCACGAGCATTAGTATGAGAAGCAACAAAAGGTTTGCTTGACAAGGCAGCAACATCATAAAATCCTTGATCAGAAAGATGAGAAACATCAATAATCATACCTAACTGATTCATCTGGGCAACAACTTCTTTACCAAAAACTGTTAATCCCTGTTCCCCATACTGTTCTTCAATATTGGGATAACCGATCTCATTAGGATAATTCCAGGTCAATGTCAGCAGTCGCACACCCAACCGATAAAAATTCCGCAGATTCTCCAAGCGCCCTTGTAAAGCTCCCCCCTCTTCAATCGTAAGAAAGGCAGATATCTTTCCGGCTTGTTGATTAGATAGTAGATCCTGATAATTCCGTGCTAAGGCAATATACGGCTGCTGAATCTTCATTTCCCGATGAAAAACATCAACCATACTTAAACAATATTGTAATGGATTTTTTTGCTTTGCTAAATCAATATACAATTCAAAAAATTGTGCCAAAGCATTACCAGCTTGCAATTTCTCTATATCTACGCTTAGGTTATTATGATATAAATTCAAATGCGGTTGATCCATTAAGTGCAGTATTGTATCACAATGTAAATCAATAATTTGCATATTACATTCACCTTCCCTACATATACCCAAATGATGGTCAAAGCACTAACTTAAACAAAGCTCTGCTGTACGTAAGGCAGAGCTACTTTTAATTCAATTCATTATACCATTCCAAATGATACCTGACAATGACGAGGAATTATATTTATGCGTATTCCCTGAAAATTCTCTCATCTTATCTCCCCTTGACTTTCAATTTCAATTTCTGTGCAGCACAAAATGCCACAATTCATATCAAAGCCTCCCCATAAGTGACTATACAGAAATAGGGATACTTAACATGAACTGTGGCGTTTGTTACTCTTTTTCTAAATGAACTGCAAACTAATGACTATGTCAAAACGATACCTTAGGACTCTTGTTGGAAAAGTGCTGTAGACAAGTAGCGCTCTCCTGAATCAGGCAATAAAACAACAATATTTTTCCCTTTATTCTCAGGGCGCGCTGCGATCTGAACAGCTGCATATACTGCTGCACCACTTGAAATTCCCACCAACAAACCTTCTGTTTTAGCAAGTTCCCTGGAAGTCGCAAAAGCATCTTCATTATGAACACCAAAAATTTCATCAACAACATCAAGGTTAATGACAGCAGGAACAAATCCAGCACCAATGCCTTGAATTTTATGAGGACCTGGTTTGCCGCCTGATAAAACAGGTGAATCAAAAGGCTCAACAGCAACAATCTTAACATTTGGTTTCTTTTTCTTTAGTACTTCACCCACACCTGTGACCGTACCACCAGTACCTACACCAGAAATAAAGATATCGACTTCTCCATCTGTATCTCTCCAGATTTCTTCAGCAGTAGTCTGCCTATGTATTTCCGGATTAGATGGGTTCTTAAATTGTTGCAGAATAATGGAATTGCTATTTTCTGCAGCCAGTTGCTCTGCCTTACCGATAGCTCCTTTCATACCTTCTGCCCCAGGAGTTAATACCAGTTCAGCGCCTAAAGCTTTTAATAGATTCCGTCTTTCGATACTCATTGTATCTGGCATACACAATACTAATTTATAGCCTCGTGCTGCAGCCACAAAGGCTAAAGCAATACCAGTGTTACCGCTGGTAGGTTCAATTATTATCGTATCTTTATTAATTAATCCTTGCTTTTCTGCATCCGCAATCATAGCGTAACCAATACGATCTTTTACGCTGCTGAGCGGATTAAAATACTCTAATTTAGCAATTACTTTTGCAGCTAAGCCTTTTTCACCATTATATTTAGTAAGTTCCAGCAGCGGCGTATTGCCAATAAGATCAGTCAACTGTTTTGCGATTTTAGCCATGTTACACAACCTCCATTTTTTATTTTATTTTTTTGACAGAAAAGAAAAAAGCTAAGGAAGTCCTACAAAAGAACGATTCCTTAGCCTTCAGTTTTCTGATCGGCTAACTAATAATATTATAGGTATATTTAATCATAAATACTCCACTTTGTCAAATTAATATTTAATTTTTAAAAGTAAAATTGCGTTGAACTACGAGTCTTAACCTGTGAAACTTCACCCATATCACCTGCTTTTTATATACCATCACCATAAACACCTTCTACCTCTGGAAAACGCCGTTTTTCTGTTTTTTCAATCTGTACTGCCTTACCATCCTTGATTTTTACAACTAGCTGACCATATTGCAAATGCGATAATTCTCCTAAAATCTTCTTACGAAGAATATTAATTTCTTCTGAATTCTTTTTCCCTTGCTGAAAGTTCTTCTGACTAGAAATAATAATTTTTTCTGTACGTTCAATTTGAATAATATGTCCGTCTTGAACAATTAAAACAATCTCACCAAAACTAATATTTTGTATACTCTGATCAATTACTGCTAATGCTTTTGCAGGAAATGAGATTTTTTCTTGCATACTCTTACTCCTCCATTGCCAATGTTAAATCTGCCAAAAGATCATTTGCATCTTCTAAGCCTACAGATAATCGCAATAATTTTGCAGCAAAATCTTTCTCTTCCACCTTATTCAGCTCTTAATGATTCTATGATTAGTACTTTTTTTATTACGATGAGTTTTAATCTGCTAATGCTTGTTCTAAGTCATTAATGATATCATTGACATCTTCAATGCCGATTGATAAGCGTAACAGACAATCAGATATTCCCAAACGTTCACGAACCTCAATCGGCACGTCAGCATGAGTTTGGACCGCCGGTAAAGTGATCAGAGATTCAACTCCACCAAGACTTTCTGCAAATCGAATCATTTGTACTTTACGCAGTACTTGCTTAACTCTTTCTGGATGATCTACTGCAAAAGACAACATACCGCCATAACCAGATGATTGACTATCATGTATATCTTTGCCTTGATGATCAGCTAATCCTGGGTAGTATACCTTAACAACTTTAGGATGACGAGCCAGCCACTGCGCAATAATTTGCGAGTTGTCATTATGCTTTTCCATCCGTAATGCCAACGTTTTCATACTGCGAATTAATAGCCAACTATCATTAGGCCCTAGTATTCCGCCTGTTGAATTTTGAATATAACGTATAGAAGCTCCTAGTTCAGCATCTCGAGCAACAACCAGTCCACACACCAAGTCATTATGGCCTGCTAAATACTTAGTACCGCTGTGTAGTACCACATCGGCTCCCAAATCTAAGGGACGTTGAAAATATGGTGTTAAGAATGTATTATCAACGATAACATGAATATTATTTCCTTTGGCTAATTTTACAATAGCACGAATGTCGATAATCTTCATTAACGGATTGGTAGGTGTTTCTACCAATATTGCTTTA
>JBEQCC010000312.1:0-4383 GCA_041639455.1 Pelosinus sp.
ATAATCATCTGGTTGCCTGGCCGGATTATATGGATTACAAAATTGAAAAGGCAACATCCGGTTGGATATCTAGTTTTACATCGGGAGAAATGCTGGTCTGCCGTTTTAAAGGGCCGGGGGTAGTGTTGATTCAGACGCGAAATCCGAAAGCTTTTGGTAAGTGGGCAAAAAGCCTGATTCCTGCCAAGTAAAAAATAAAATTTTAAGGATTAAGAGGAGCATCAATACATGATTGAATTTATTACAGGAATTCTAGGGAATTATTCCCATTTTTTTAATATGACGGAGTTTCTCGGAGTTATTTATAATCCGATGAACTGGGCCATTATTGGCAGCCTGATTGTATTGGAAGGGCTTTTATCAGCGGATAATGCGCTGGTACTGGCAATTATGGTAAAGCATTTGCCGAAAGAACAGCAGAAAAAGGCATTGTTTTATGGTATTTTAGGTGCGTACCTCTTTCGTTTCATTGCCATTGGAGCGGGAACGTATTTAATTAAGATCTGGTGGATTAAGGCTGCTGGTGCTTTATATCTACTGTGGATGGCGATTCAGTTCTTCATGAAAAAGAATAAAGAAGATGATGAAACAGCAGTTCCGGAAGCGCCCCATGGTTTTTGGCGTACTGTATTAGCTGTTGAGATCATGGATATTGCTTTTAGTATTGACAGCGTATTGGCTGCCTTTGGGGTTAGTGATCAGATATGGGTATTGTACCTGGGTGGAATTTTCGGAGTCATGATGATGCGAGGGGTGGCGCAGATTTTCTTGACGCTGATTGAACGTTATCCTGAACTGGAAACTACAGCGTATCTTATAATTGGTATTATTGGTGCAAAAATGATGGCATCTGTTTTTAATTATAATGTCAGCCAAGTCGTGTTTTTCTCTACGTTGATTCTCATATTCCTTGGTACTTTTGTGGTCCATCATTTACGTAAACGTACTTCATAATGCGCTACTTCAACTACCTTTCTCCTGAAGAAGAGCAAGCTATCTTTTATTTGTCACCCCAATTGATAAGGATAGAGGAGCAGTCTTTGTTAGAGTATGCTTTAGGTGCAACCTTGTATATGCCTGCTACTCGTAAAACCATTGCACAAGATGTGATTAGCGGCAAGTTAAAAGGCTTAATGTCTATGGTTCTGTGTCTGGAAGATGCGATTGGTGACAATGAGGTATCAGAGGCAGAAAGTATGATGAAGCAGCAGATGCAGCAACTTGTTTTAGCCCTCAGTCAAGGCAGTATCGCAGCAGCTGATATTCCGCTTATTTTTGTGCGAATACGGGATGTAGAACAAATGTGGCGAGTGTACTATTTGTTAGGGCAAGATGCAGCCTTATTAACAGGTTTTGTTTTTCCAAAGTTTACAGCAAAGAGCGGCGGTCTTTATTTTGAGGCTCTTGATAAGATTAATAAATGCCAGGCAAAGCCCATCTATGGGATGCCTATTTTGGAGTCACCTGAGATTATATATATGGAGAGCAGGTCAAAAAGCCTGCTCGAAGTGAAGCAACTGCTGGATTCCTATCGCAAACTAGTGCTGAATGTGCGTATTGGTGCAACGGATTTTTCCGGGCTATTTGGTTTAAGGCGCAGTCCCGATATGACAATTTATGATATTTCTGTAATTCGCAGTTGTATTGACAATATAATCAATGTCTTTACTCGATTAGATAGTGGTTATGTGGTATCAGGCCCTGTTTGGGAGTTTTATTCCAGTGAACGTGTTTTAAAGCCTTTATTGCGCCAGGGACCTTTTACGGATAACTTAGGACAAGCGGGGGAAAAGATGAGGGATGCACTTTTAAATCGTTACATGGATGGTTTACTGCATGAGATTGTTTTAGACAAAGCCAATGGATTAATCGGTAAGACCATTATTCATCCGAGTCATATCAAACCTGTACAGGCTTTATGTGTTGTTACCCATGAAGAGTATATGGATGCATGCAGCATCCTGGCAGAATCTCATGGGAATGTAGGAGTTGTTTCTAGTGCTTATGGGAATAAAATGAATGAAATCAAACCTCATACGCGCTGGGCGCAACAAATAATGATAAAATCCAAAATATATGGGGTGTTCCATGAACAACATAACTTTACCAGCTTGCTTATCTAATGTGTATTCCTATGATATTTTGGGAAATTTAAAGGTTAAGGTACATGTTGTTACGAATGTTTACAAAATTCCTATTGATAATTTATTTCTTATGGCCGCGCGAAAAAATAAAAAACGCGGCTTTTTGTTTGTCAGTAAAATATTGGGAAAGCACATTCCGGTTCATCCGTTGATTCCCTTACTAGGGGGTGGGGCTTTAGCATCACGCTATGCCAGTGTGATGTATCAGCAAAGGGATTTTGAGGAGCATTGTGATTTTTCTATGGCCTTTACGAGTTCATCCCTCATGACAGCGGCTTGGGAATATATAAGGAGCAATCCTTTGCTCTTGCCGGAAAAAACATTATTTATTGGATTTGCAGAAACGGCAACTGCTTTAGGGCATGGCGTTTTTAGCTGCTTTGCCCAGAACGCTAAGTACATTCACACAACCAGAGACAATATTTTAGGTGCTGATATGGTATTGAATTTTGCAGAAGAGCATAGTCACGCCGTAAATCATTATTGTTATGGGATTGAAAGAGAATGGTTTGATAATGAAGAAACAATCGTATTAGTCGATGATGAGATTACTACTGGCAAATCAGCCTTAAATTTCATTCGTGCCATACAGCAGCAATATCCTCGTAAGAAGTATGCCGTACTCTCTCTCTTGGATTGGCGTTCAAAAGCGGATAAACAAAAGTACCTTGAGGCCCAAGAAGAAATGCAAATACAAATTCATACCATTTCTTTGCTATCCGGGGAGATTGCAGTAGAGGGGGAACCTATGACCGATGGGCAGGAACCTTTTTCTTATGCTGATCAAAGACATGAAGAGCCGATTGTAGAGAAATTGATCATCAAAGATGATTTAGGTATATTGAAGAATTTTTCCTCGTTGAATACGAAGGCTGAGGAAAATAATATTCCTTATTTGCATGCCACAGGGCGATTTGGTATTACCAGTCAGCAACAGAATGATATAGAAAAAACATATTGCAAGATCGGCAATTGGCTGAAGCAAAAAAGACAGGGGAAAAATGCCTTGTGCCTGGGGACAGGGGAGTTTATGTATATTCCCTTTCGCATCGCGGGCTATATGGGGGAAGGGGTAAGTGTTCAATCCACCACCAGAAGCCCGATTTATCCAGTGCAGCGGGAAAACTATGGAGTACAGCAGGCGATTGTCTTTGCCAATCCAGAGGATAGCTCCATTGCCAATTATGTCTATAATATTCCTTCTGATTACTACGATGACATCTTTATCTTTTTTGAAAGAGAAGTAGAGGGTAAAGATCTAGAGCCTTTATTGCAGGCCCTAGCGCCAATTGGCGTGAGTCGGATTTGTCTTGTAACCTGCGTTAGTCGCTATTTGATCAGACCTATGATTCCTCATCCTAAACCTATTGGCAGCTACAACTCCAGGGATGTTGTTTTTCTGCTTAAAAACATCAGTGGACTTGTTCCTGAACTGGATAATAAAATCAGAGAGGCTGCGATACAAGGTGGCAGGCATTATTCAGAAATGCTGCCTGTAGAATATCAGCCTAAACCTGAATATATGACGTTATTTCAACACGTGCTGCAAGAAACTGCCGAAAAAATTGCCTTGTCTGCTGGTAGTGTGGCAGAACAGATTATCCAGCTTAAGGGGACTGGCATTGTATTAGTGTCACTGGCCCGTGCGGGAACCCCTATAGGAATTTTAATTAAGCGTTATATAAAAGAGCAATTTGGTATTTCATTGCCTCATTACAGTATTTCTATTGTTCGCGATAAAGGTATTGATGAAAATGCTTTGCTCTATATCAGGCAGCAGCATCCTGATGCTACCTTACAATTTATCGATGGCTGGACTGGTAAGGGAGCTATTACGAATCAACTCATAGAAGCATGTACTATTTTTAATCAAAAATATAGAGAAACAATAGAGCCTGATTTAGCTGTTTTAGCGGATCCGGGGCATTGTGTACGCCTGTATGGGACAAGAGAAGACTTTTTGATTCCCAGCGCCTGTTTAAACTCTACTGTATCAGGGTTAGTGAGCCGTACTGTTCATGCGCCAGAGCTGATTGATGAAACTGACTTTCATGGTGCAAGGTTTTATGAAGAATGGATCAAGGAAGATGTCTCCCAGCTATTTATTGATACCATAGTAGAGAAGTATCCTCTGATTGCTCATAAAGCCAGCCAGGTGGCTCGAAAACATATTCGTGACTTACAGGTACCTACTTGGGCAGGGCTGAATACAATAAAGCAGTTACAAGATACATTTCAT
>JBEQCC010000313.1:0-4358 GCA_041639455.1 Pelosinus sp.
CTCATTTTGATTCCTCCAAGCCACCTGAAGATTGACGAATCATCAGTTCAGGTACAAATATCTTTTCATACGGACTGCTTCGTTCACCTGTAATATGCTCTACTAGAAGCTTTATCGCATATTGTCCCATCTCATATACAGGCTGCCGAATCGTAGTTAGTAACGGCTTATACCATGTTGCCAACCGTATATCATCAAAACCAACAACGGCTACATCCTCTGGTACTCGAATGCCATATTGGTTCAAGCATTCAATTGCACCGATGGCCATGATATCGTTAGATGCAAAAATAGCATCGAATTGGTGGCAACTTAATAACAGATTCTCCACTGCAGCATAACCGCTCTCATAGGTAAAAGCACCAATAAACGCTAACTTCTTGTCATACTGAATGTTATAGCTAAGAAGAGCATCTTGGTAACCACTTGCCCGATCAGCTCCTGAAGAAAGTTTTGGTGATCCGTTAATAAAGACAATCCGCCGCTTACCTTTTTCAATTAAATGCTTGGTAGCCATAAAGGCCCCTAAACGATTATCCGTACTAACACCACTGGCCTTCATTCCCTCTACTCTCCGATCCAGTAAAACAACAGGGATGCCTAATGAATCTAACAGCGCAATATTTTTTTTGTTGTCAACACTTTCAGTAAATGCTATGCCGTCCACACGTTTACTATACAAAAACTGAATGTATTTTTTCTCTTCTTCTGTTTTTCCATCGGCATTACATAAGATAACAGCATAATTATGTATTTTAGCCGCATCTTGAACCCCCCTCACCAACGCAGGAAAAAAAGGATTTTCGATATCCGGAATAATAAGACCAATACTACGAGATTCTTTTATCTTTAACGCTCTTGCCACATCATTTGGCTGATATTGCAATTCTTTGGCTGCCAGCAAAACACGTTCTGCTAACAATGGGGAGACTCGGCCTTTTCCATTCAAGATTCGCGACACTGTTGCAATGGAAACTTCAGCCCTTTTCGCGACATCTTTAATTGTTACATTTCTAATGTTTTCTTTATCATATGCCATTTTAAACTCCTAACCAGTTATCCTTGTAAACGTTTACTTAGTCTTTCTACCTGATAAAGTAAAACTCCTGCTTATTTTTTAAAAAATTAATTGAAAATTTAGATTTTTGAAATTTTCAATTCCTAACTGGCTAACAACCTAAATGTGATTTATTTCATGATCTTTGCGAACATAATGAAGTAATCTCTTAAGAAGCAGGGGATTGCTTCGCCACACTCGCAATGCAAAAGAAATCAGGAAAGCTTTGAGCCTTCCTGATTTCTTTCCATTATTTCTTTTAATAATCGTTCTGATTCTGCCTTAGCTGCGATTGTTGCTTCACCATCTATCTGCAGCTCCATGGTTATGAAATCCCCTTCTCGAGCTTCACTTGGCAAACTCTGGCGGGGCCATACGACTTGAACTTCCTCATCTTCTAACATCAGTACTGCTTTTTTCCCTTCAAAGCGATCGATTACAGCTAAAACCTTCATTTGTTACTTCTCCTTTGTTATGGTATAGGTTTTACCATCGCTGTTGATTGTCACCGTACCATCTAAATCCGTACGATATATTTTCATTTTAGCCTCACCATATTTCTTTAATGTAGAAGGATGAGGATGACGATACTCATTATTCGCACCTACTGAAATAATGACAACCTCAGGATTTATGGCTTTTAAGAAGGAAAGGGATGAAGATGTATTGCTGCCGTGATGGCCATCTTTTAAAATCGTACTTTTCAGTTCTGTTTTATACTTTTTCAACATACGCTCTTCTGATTCCTTCTCTGCATCACCTGTTAGCAGCATCGAAAAATCACGATACATCAATTTTGCTACAATAGAATTGTTGTTTAGTTCTGAGTCTTTTACAAAAGGTTTCTCTGGTGCCAAAATTTTTAGTTTTATATCATTTGCGATAACAATTTCCATACCGGAAGTAAGAACTGAAAACGGTATCTTCTTCCTTTGTACGAAGGATAGATATTTACGGTATAATGCCGTAGTCGTCGTTTGTCCGCTGTCATAAATTTGATTTACTTTAAAATTCTCTAGAATACTCGACATTCCCCCTAAGTGATCGGCATGAGGATGAGTAATAATCACTTTGTCGATCGTTGCAATTCCTTCTTTTTTTATGTACGCTGCTAATTTGTCTTTCGTGCCAGTATCTCCTGTATCAACCAATACAGTTTGTCCTGCCGCTCGAATTAAAATAGCATCTCCTTGCCCAATATCCAATACCTTCACAGTAAGAGGAGAATTTGTCTGTCCTTGGCTGACATTTGCCTCTCTGCCTTTAACACATCCTGCTGCTACCAGCATAGCAAGGGTTATCAGAAGTACCCCAAACCACTTACGTCCCATCATTTTACTTCCTAAAATAGTATCACTCCTTCCTTGCAGACATAAGAACGCCTGTCTCTCATACTAAAAAGACTTGGTTTACACCAAGCCTTAGCTGCATGCCGAAATGTTAAAAGAACCGTATCCTTAATTACGATACAAAAAAATTATACCTCAACCAACCCTAAACTCACTTTAATTGATTCATCAACCATAGACATAATATCTTCACTCAAATGAGAAACCTTTTCTTTTAAACGACGCTTATCAATGGTGCGCAGTTGTTCTAATAGAATTACAGAATCTTTTTCCAAATTCGATTGTTTCGAGTTGATTTCCACATGAGTCGGCAGCTTAGCCTTCGAAATCTGCGAAGTAATGGCTACTACGATAATGGTCGGACTATATTTATTACCAACATCATTTTGAATGACCAAAACGGGACGATGCCCTCCTTGTTCCGAACCCACTACCGGACTTAAATTGGCATAATAAATATCTCCACGCTTTACGACCATCTTTTATTCACGCTCCGCCAGTAGGGTAGGCATTTCAAATAGATCTGCATCAGCTAGCAAGCCTTCCTCTGCTAATGTCAGATTAATCCCAGCCATCTCTTGATATCCCTTACGCATTTTATCATATATTTCTTTACGTCTACGCTCTTCAATACACAGTCGCATGGCATCACGCACAAATTGACTACGGCTTAACTTTTCAATTGCAATAATACCATCGACTTCTTGAAGCAAGCTATTCGGGATACTAATCATAATACGCCTCAATTCTGCCACGCCTTCACCCCCGCCAGTTAACACAACATTCATATAGATAGATTATAGTTTCTTTATATACAAATGTCAATTTTTTTATACACGATTTTATCATCTGGCGAATGATGACCGGCTGCGCAACATATTTAAATAACCAAAGACTTGACTCAATTGGAGCATTAACTCCATCTGGATCGTAGTCACACTTATCCACCGAAATTAGCCGCTCTACCTGCTGTTTATCGGAAATAGGAGTCTTGAGCGACTTATCATTGAATAACCCCACTATCATAAGTATGCATGAAACAAGAGAAATTTATGCCTAATCATTTTCTTGAATACCAAATATTGCTGCCGGCAATGCTTTAATGATATCACTTGCAATCATACCAATCATTCCATTTCTGGCGACAATATCTCCAGCTAAACCGTGAATATACACACCAGCCAATGCTGCCTCGTGACTCGACAAGCCTTGGGCGACAAATCCTGCAATGATTCCAGTTAGTACATCACCGGTACCGCCAGTTGCCATACCAGCATTACCACTACTATTAATATATACTTCACCATCTGGAAATGCGACTACTGTACGTGCTCCTTTTAAAATAATAATACTACCCCACTCAATCGCCGCTTGACGAGCAATATATATACGATCTTGATTGACCTCTTCAGCAGTTAAGCCGACAAGCCGCGCCATCTCTCCAGGATGTGGCGTTAGTATCGGTACCGACTTAGCCTCGGTTAATAATGAAGTGTGGTCAACCATTGCATATAACGCATCTGCATCAAGCACTAAAGGCCTTTCAATTGTCGTAATTACCCGGCGTACAAGTAACATGGTTTCTTCATGACGACCTAATCCAGGGCCAATCACCACTACATCACTGTGCAGGGCAAGTCTTTGAAGTTCAGGAAAAGACTCTTCTCCTAAAGCACCTGGACACACCTCAGCTAAAGGACTGGTCATTACTTCTGTTACTTTCATTTCCATAATATCATGCAAGCTTTCAGCAATGCCTAAATTTACAGTACCTGCACCAGAGCGCATCGCAGCACTTGCCGACAAGGCAGCAGCACCAGTTAATCCTCTAGAACCTGCCACTACCAATACTTTGCCACAACTTCCCTTATGGACATCAGGCTGTCTTTTGACAAGCATGTTTGTCACATCGCCGCTGGTAATAAGATTCTGCTGAATTGCAATATTTTGTA
>JBEQCC010000314.1:0-4357 GCA_041639455.1 Pelosinus sp.
TGCTTTGCTTAAAAATACTCACAAAACAAGAAACACTAAATCAAACGATACTTTCTGTTTCATTTAGTCTTTCTTTTGCAAAACTACACTGTGTTAATTGTCAAATATTCTTAACTTAATGACATTGAGTATATCTTGGGTTATTTTTATTTATGGATAATCTTTTCTGAAGTCTTCTTGAGAATTTATATATTTGTCGTTACACGTCTGTATTTTGAACTACTTTTGCAACCATAACTGTCATATCATCATGTACTCGATTGCCAGACATCAGTAATGCTTGAGCAAGAATCTGCTCTGCCAAGGCCTGAGGTTTCGTATTGACTCCTCTTCGTAAAAAATTAGCTAACCAATTTTCCTTATCCAAGCTACTTTGGGGAACATCTACAATTCCATCACTAACCATGATGATAAAGTCACCCTCGACTACCATTTCTTTTATTGGATGAATTTCAATCTGTTGTAAAATACCAATTGGCAGCGATGATGATTTGACAGTCATAACCTCTCTAACCCTCTTAATAAAGCTCGGCGCCGCTCCAATCTTCAAAAACTCAGCCTCTCCTGAATAGGTATCAATCACTACCATATCAAGTGTCACGAACGATTCATCAGGAGTACGCAATAACAACATCGAATTTACTGTCTTTACTGCTATATCAATATCAAAACCAACTGACAATAGTCTTTGCAAAAATTTTATTGCCATATTACTCTCAAGAGCTGCCTGCTTACCGCTTCCCATACCATCACTCAGTATCAATGCTATTTTTCCTTTATATAAAGGAATTACCGTGCAAGTATCACCACATACCCCTTGTCCCTCTTTAGCAAAGCTAGCAATACCAGTCTCCACTTGAAACCGCTTTGCTACTTTCATAGCTAAGGTACATCTTTTTTTCTTGCTGACATCGCCACATTCCGCTTTTAACATTAATTTCTCTTTCATGATACTCGATGCTAAAGGCAAAATAGTATTCACACATTCTTTCTTATTATTACATGGAGCTTTACTGACCGCGATTACAGCCCCTCCTTGTTTTCCTGTCACCCTTACTCCGGTAAGAGAACATGCCAGCATAGCAGCCTTTTCTTGCAATACTAGAGACAAAGCCTTATTTGAATGCTCAACTTTGCCGATTTCATAAGCCAAGTTACTAATAATTACACTAGTGGCCTCCATTTGTTCGGTAACAATTTGGCGCTGCTCAATGATTCTCTTTTGCCAAAAGGATGCAGTAAGATTCCGTTCAGTTACCAATCCAATCGTTTCGATTAACTCTTTCTTTTGTATACAATTTTCTTGGAACACTTTAGGCAATTTGCTCACAGGCATGGATTTGATGTCTGCTTGTCCCAGCAGCTCTAAGATGCCATGGTAGGTACGATAAAAATCAGCCTCCCAGCACTGGGATCTTTTACTGCAATTCACACATAACTGCTCCCCTACAGCAGATAGTGTTTTGGCTAATTCATCATCCCGAATCTTCTCTTTCGTATCTTCAACAATATTGCCAAAGGTTCCAGCCAACTCATGAAATACCTCTGCAATATTTTTAATTTTCGATACCGTTTCTTGTACATGCAGTGAATTGTCGGCTGCCGATATAGGCGACGAAGAGGAAAAGGCAAGATCGCACCAACCGGCTAATCCCTTGTTAGGTGCAAAGATAAACAATCCTCCTGCTATTGCACATTCACTGAGTATGCGCAATAATTGCTGATCTTGTCCAAAATATAATATAGTAATGGCACTTCCTAATATAAATCCTAATATGACTGCAAATTTTCCCAATCCGCGAAAAGCTCCTGCTAAAACACCTGCTACCGCGTATATGGATACAGTCAGTGCTGCATTTCCATCACTTAACCCTATGACCAGTCCAACCACTACACCCACGCAAGAACCAAGTCCTGGACCGCCGGCAAGAGACATCACCATAATTAAGAAACAACCTGCCATATTACGAATACTATAGTCGAAAACCGTAATATTCCCCAGTCCAGCCACGGCAATTGCCAGCAGCAAGATCACGCAACTGAGACGTTCACTGGTCACATATTGCTGTGAATAGATCGATTGCTTCTCGATTAACAGCGGCACCCCATACATAAAAATATAGGACAGCACCATACAAGTACCAGCACCAAATAGTAGTAATAATAAACTATATAGCGTTGTCTGCACAAATAGGTTGAGTATCAATCCATAACATATGATCACGGAAAATGCCAATAAAGGCACAGCCATTATTTTTTTGTGCAATCGTGTCAGCTTGTTTGCCCACAAAAAATATAAGAACATCGTCGCAATATAATTGCCAACTTCTACGTAGTATCCTGTCGATAATACCCCAGCAATGCACCACAGTCCTACCATAAAGGCTCGTCTTTTTTGCAATTGCGCTACCGCAGCAAAAAAGGCCAATCCAATCGGTGCAATGTCCCCCATAATCGTAACTCGTCCCAATAAAAAGGATAAAATATTAATAAACCAATTTTCCGTCTGTATGATAGACAGCAATACACAATATCCTTTGTAAAAAACCTTCTTAAAAGACAACTGGCGAGGTGCTTGTTTCTTTTCAGTTATTGGTTGTGGTACATCTAGCATCTCATTTGGCAAGGTAATAACAGTTACTTTTGGCATAATGATTCACCTCTATTCATATAATACCAACAGGAGATAAATATCCTTTAGCAAGGCATATTATCATTTTACATATATTGGTATTCATTCTTTGTCTGAATGAGTCCGATATAAAACAAAAATTCCGACAAAAAATAGAGTAAAAGGTAAAAAAACACCTGACAACTACAAGTCAGGTGATTCTTTTAAACTACAATGCTATTATTTTTGTCGAGGTATCAGGAAATTTTCACCATACAGATTCCTAACCTGTGTTAAATTAAATAATTTACATCAAAAAGAGCATTTCAATTTGAAATGCTCTGATGAACTATTACTGAGAACGAGCAGCACCACGACCGCCACGTTTGGATTCTGTATTACGTTTCAAATCTCCAAGACGTTCATCACTATCTTTTAAGAATTTAGTCAACTTGTCTTCAAAGGACGGCGCATTCACTTTCCCAAAACGCCGATTATCATTGGCTGGTGCTCTCCTGGGAATAGGACTAGGAGCCGGACTTGGACTTGGCGGTTGAAGTTGTTTAATCGACAACCCGATTTTCCCGCGTTCATCAACTGACAAAACCTTAACTTTTACCGTATCTTGCTCTTTCAGGAAATCTTTCACATCACGAACGTATACATCAGCAACTTCCGAGATATGAATTAAACCTACTTTTCCTCCAGGCAATTCTTCAAATGCTCCGAAATTTGTAATACCTGTCACAACGCCCTCAACCACACTGCCAACTTCAATGGACATACTAATCAAACTTCCCCCTTAAAAAACTATGTTTTTCATCCATATTATAACCTTGACACTGAAAAGGTGTCAAGAAAAGCCGCTATAAATTATTTTTTTCCACCGAAATGAAAGGAATCTCTCCTGGTTTGACTAATCCTTGCTCTTCACGAGCCAATTTTTCTACATATTTAGGGTCATTTAATGCTTTACGCTCTTCTTGTAATGCAGTATTAGTCTCTCGTAATTGTTGAAGCTGCATACGTGCGGCTTGACTTTCACGGCGAATAGAGGAAAGTTGAATCTGCTGACCGACAGCTAAATAAATAAAATAACTGCATAATACAAATAGAAATAGTTTAAACCACTTCACACGATACTTTTGCTGTTTCCGCACTCACTTCACCACCACATATAAAATACTATTATATATAAGACAGCTTTATTCGCCAATTAGTGAATGCATTCCTCTTTTTTTATAGACTTTTTTATTTTTTCTCATCAAGTGGCGGTTTTGGATGCCAAACCTGATACCAAGCTTTTATTATGCTGCTAATCCATCGAAAAGGCCAGCTCACAATTTTTATACACAAAGAGATTGGTCTGATAATAAGCACAATAACCATTTTTTTTACGAAAGCGATTATACTTTTTGTCAGCTTAATCAAACTAGTAAATAAACGGATCACATATAAGCTTAATAGGCGATAATATAAGACAACACCACTTATGATCCCTAAAAATACATAAAACCTAAGTTCCCCCCAATTACTCAGCACCAAAGCAACAAATACAATAGCAGTCGCAAGTAACCAATAGAGTAAGTCTGTAATCCATGTTACTAAAACTTTCGGTCTAAAGATACCGCGTAATACTCGATAGCAATCAAATAATACTCCTAATATGATACCTGTAGCAACCGTAGATAAAAAAACTGAGAATTGACTTTCTACTTGCACTGCCTCACCTCCAGCGCCATGAAT
>JBEQCC010000315.1:0-4355 GCA_041639455.1 Pelosinus sp.
TCCGTGAAATTGCAGCGGCGATTGGCTTGACAGCCTTAGGCGGTCATGCACAAATGGTACGTCCTCTGATTGCACCAATGGCAGAAGCCGCAGCCGAAAATAAGCATGGGGCATTGCCGGAGGATATCCGGAATAAGATTAAAGCATTTGCTGCATCTGCCGATAATGTAGGGGTATTCTTTGGTGAAGACATATTTATTGCCTTTGGCGCCGTACTGCTTATGAAAGGATTTTTTGAACAGAATGGCATTATGCTGGAGCCTTTGCATATTGCTTTGTGGGGAATCCCGACAGCGATTGCTGCTTTTATTATCCATGGAACAAGATTGTATTTATTGGATCGTAAGATTGCCCAGGAGGTAGAAAGCCATATTTCTAGTCATAGCAAAGTAAAGGGGGATGCAGCATTATGATTATCAGCCTTACTTATATTTATTATATTGCAGGAATATTTGTCGCTCTGATTGCACTATTGGCAATGAAAGATAAAGGGAATTCAAAACGGATTTTAACAGGTGTATTTTGGGGAATTTATGCTGTCTCTTTCTTGTTTGGTACTGTCATTCAACCGATGTATGTAGGTATAATGGTGATTGTTATGGCGGTTATTGCCGGATTTGGCGGCGTAGGTATGGGAAGACATGAGGAAGCGACAGGAGAGCAGCGTATTGCTCAATCGAAAAAACTCGGGAATTGGCTGTTCATGCCGGCACTTCTCATTCCGATCATTACTGTATTTGGGACACTTGGACTTAAAGATGTAAAGCTAGCCGGTTTAGACTTGTTTGATAAAGCCAATCTTACCCTTGTTAGTTTAGGTGTTGCCTGCGTAATTGCTTTGCTGGCAACTATGATGTTGACCAAAGAAAAAGGAATGCAGCCCATTAAAGAATCACGGCGTTTAATCGATGCCATCGGCTGGGCAGCTGTGCTGCCCCAGATGCTGGCAACTTTAGGAGCTTTATTTGCTGCTGCAGGTGTTGGGCAAGTTGTTTCGGACCTGGTAAGCGCAGCTATTCCTGTCGATAATCGGTTTTTGGTTGTTTTTGCCTATACCGTAGGAATGGCACTGTTTACTATGGTCATGGGAAATGCCTTTGCTGCTTTTCCTGTCATGACAGCTGGTGTAGGATTGCCATTAATTGTGAAGCTCCATGGCGGCGATCCGGCAGTTTTGTCGGCAATTGGCATGTTTTCTGGATATTGTGGTACGCTGATGACACCTATGGCTGCCAATTTTAATATCGTACCGGCAGCCTTACTGGATTTGCCTGACAAGAACGGCGTTATTAAAGCCCAGGTGCCGACGGCTCTTATGTTATTGACGGTAAATGTATTTTTAATGTATTTTCTTGTATTTTAAGAAGAAAGATGATGTTAGAACGATAATCATGCCAAAGGGGAAAAACGTAATGTTTAAGAAAGTCATGATTGCCAATCGGGGAGAAATTGCGGTGCGAATCATCCGGGCCTGCCGCGAAATGGGCATTGCAACTGTTACTGTGTATTCAACAGCAGATCAGCAAGCATACCATGTAAAGCTGGCAGACGAAGCATATTGTATTGGCCCTGCCTCCTCTAAGGAGAGTTATTTAAATATAAACAGGCTGCTGAGTATTGCTCAATTTACCAAAGCGGATGCGATTCATCCAGGGTATGGCTTCTTAGCAGAAAATCCGGATTTCGCGCAAGCTTGTGCCAATTATCAGATTACCTTTATCGGTCCTGATGCGGATGCTATTCGTAAGATGGGAGCGAAAGCCGTTGCCAGAGAAACGATGAAGCAAGCAGGCGTCCCTATTGTTCCAGGAACCGATGGAATTATCGAGGATGTAAATACAGCAATTGAAGTGGCCAGAGGGATTGGTTATCCTGTTATTGTCAAGGCAACGGCCGGCGGCGGCGGAAAAGGTATGCGAGTGGCCCAAGATGAGGAAGAATTAATCAAAGGAATTCGCCAAGCCCAGAAGGAAGCGGCGATTACCTTCGGCAATGCAGGTGTGTATCTGGAAAAGTATCTGGAAGAACCCCGGCATGTTGAGATTCAGCTTATGGCTGATCAATATGGAAATGTGGCATATCTTGGAGAGCGGGATTGTTCTATTCAGCGTCGGCATCAAAAGCTGGTAGAAGAAGCGCCTTCTCCTGCTCTTGATCAGGCATTGCGAAAGCAGATGGGAGATGCTGCCGTACTGGCAGCGAAAGCTGTGAAGTATCAGGGAGCAGGTACGGTAGAATTTTTGTTAGATAAACATGGTCAGTTTTATTTTATGGAAATGAACACTCGCATTCAGGTTGAGCATGGAGTCACGGAGGCGGTTACGGGTATTGATCTGATTCGAGAGCAGATTGCGGTTGCTGCAGGAGAGCCCTTGTCCTTTTGCCAGGAGGATGTAAGGATTAATGGCTGGGCGATTGAGTGCCGCATTAATGCCGAAAATCCGGCAAATCATTTTATGCCGTCACCGGGCAGGATTCAAGCGTATCTGCCTCCCGGCGGGTTTGGTGTACGAATTGACAGCGGAGTATACCCAGGATATGAAATTTTACCTTTTTATGACTCCATGGTAGCAAAGGTTATTGTTTGGGGAAAAAATCGGCAAGATGCTATTGATAGGATGAAACGAGTGTTAGGTGAATTTGTTATTGAAGGAATTCATACCACCATCCCTTTTCATCAACAATTGCTGAATCATAGCATGTTTGTAAAGGGAGATTTTAATACTGGCTTTCTGGAAAACTACAAGAGTGATTTTGCGATAGATTCTAAATAAGACGATCTTGCAATCTTAAAATCCATGGATGAGGTGAAGAGAATATCAAATCTTTCGGGACGGGAAATCGTAAGGATGTTTACAGAACTGGCACCTTATATCAATGAAATCTTCGTAGAAGATGTAGGCGTGTCAGTTATTCAGGACGGAATGTACACTGCGTATGTGCCAGGTAAGAGTTTTGATTTAGGAGTCAAGGCCGGAGAACCTATGAAGGGGCAGGTTTGTGAACAATGTATTGAGACGGGCAGGAGAATTGTCCGTAGGGTGTCTCGTGAGCAGTCAGCCTTTGATATTCCCTACATCGCCTGCGCCCTGCCAATTAAAGAAGGGGACGAAGCAATTGGCTGCAACAATTAAACAAACGGATGAAATTGTGGATTTCATTAAAAACATATCGAATCAGACTAATCTGCTGGGGTTGAATGCTGCCATTGAAGCGGCCCGGGTAGGAGAGGCGGGCAGAGGGTTTAGTGTGGTGGCAGAAGAAATTCGCAAGCTGGCTACCGTTAGTGCGGAATCAGTAAAAAATATTAATTCTTCGTTGAAACAAACCCAGACTTCCATTGAGATACTCAATCAAAAAGTACTTACAATTGATCATACGGTCCAAAATCAGGCAAGCTCTCTTCTGGAAATGGCAAAAGCCAGCCAGGGATTGGCGGCTATGGCTGGAGAACTGTCCAGCGTTTCTGACAATATGATAAATGGTGTGAAATAGGATTGATATGATGACGCACACGTAGCTTAGCATTCGGCAATATTTAGTTTTTGGAGGGAAATACATGAAAGTTCTTGTGACTGGTTTTGATCCTTTTGGCGGAGATGCTGTGAATCCGGCGCTGGAAGCCGTGAAAAAACTGGAAGGCCGCGTAATTGCAGATGCCGAGGTAATCACGTGGGAATTGCCTACTGTACGTTGGAAGTCTGTCGCTGTATTACGGGATGCTATTGCTGCGGTTGATCCGGAAGTAATTTTAGCAATTGGTCAATGGGGTGGACGGGCAGAGATCGCATTAGAACGTATTGCAATTAATATTGACAATTTTCGTATTAAAGATAATGAAGGCAATCAGCCGATGGATGAGCCTATTGAGAGCTTTGGATCTGCTGCTTACTGGTCGACACTCAATGGCAAACATGCTGAAGGAAAAAGGTATTCCTGCCAGTATATCAAATACAGCCGGTACCTTTGTTTGCAATCACCTTTTCTATAGTTTGATGCATCAATTGCAGCTGGAAGGGAACAAGCGACGTGGTGGATTTATACACATACCCTTTATCCCTGAACAGATTTCCCATAATCCCGGTCAGCCAAGTATGGGTTTAGAGATGATCGTACACGGGTTGGAGATAGCGATTGAAGCTGCTGTAACTACTGTCGAAAGTAAACGGCTGGCTTGAACCGGCTGCAAACCGAATAGCTTGCGGACCCGTGCGTTCCCAATCTCGCCCTCCCAAGCGAGCACCCCATCCATGACTCTCAGGCGGTGATCTCGCAATAATGGTCTGTTCGACATCCTGTACTCGGTTGTGTATACGTCATTTATCATTTACGATAACTTATCATTAATGATAAGC
>JBEQCC010000316.1:0-2323 GCA_041639455.1 Pelosinus sp.
TGTAAAAAATATACCATTGGAACCATTACGTCCAGCGCTTTTTCAATTCTGTTTTTTAGCTCGATGGCCATAATAGAGTCAAGTCCTAAACTATTTAGAGAGGTATGAACATCAAGCTTTGCTTTTGCCATCCTCAATACCTGACCTGCCTGTTCACAAAGATAACTCTCTAACAAGTTGTAGTGCTCACCCTCATTTGCCCCTATAAGCTCTTTACGAATGCTGCTTTCCTGGTTGATGGCATTACTGACCGTTGCCGCCGCTTCGCTTTCCTCTAACAGCAAATCGGCAACCAGTGCAGATTTTCCAATCTGCTGGTATACGATACGCCAGCGTTCCCAATCCACATCCATCACCACAATCTGAGTCATATCTCTATTCATTAGCTTATCCAATATCTGTAACCCATGGGTAGGTGATAGTGCATTTATCCCCATACTGGTCGTGGATGACAGAATGTCAAAGCGCGCTGCCATACCGATTTCCGCCCAGGGACCCCAGTTAATGCTCAGCGCTGGTAATTTAAGATTACGCCGATAGTGCACTAAAGCATCCAAGAAGGCATTTGCTGCCGCATAGCTCCCCAAGCGCGGCGAACTGACTACTGTGGAAATTGATGAGAACACAATGAAAAAGTCCAATGGGACATCTTTTAGCAGATGGTGAAGCTGCCAAGCACCCTGCACCTTTGGTCGTAAAACTTTGTTAAAGGAGTCCGAATCACACTCTGTCAGTAATTGATCAGCCACTGTCCCTGCCGCATGAACGACACCCCTTATCGGTGGCCAGCCTTCTTCACGGAAACTTGCAAGGAAATTCCTAAGCTGCTCTCCATCCGCTACATCGACTGTCGCCAAATGAACGCTGGCTCCCATAGACTCCAATTCTTTAATGGCTCCGATTTGCTGGGCCAGCCGATCTTCACTTTCAAGAATGCTATCCCATGCAGTGCGAGGCGGCAGTTCCGTTCTTCCCATCAGAATCAGCCTTCTAGCTCCTTGTTCCACCATCCAGCGTGCAACCTGTATGCCCAAATCTCCAAGCCCACCAGTTATCAAATATGTGCCGTTTATCTGCCAATAGAAAGGATTATTTCGATCATAGGACAAGCTATGGCGTTTCAGCCGAGCTACATAACGCGTTTCTTGACGGTAAGCAACCTGATCTTCTCCTCCCTGAGCAAAAATATCTTCTAATAACATGTCTGCAGCCTGCTCGCCTTGATCCTCAGGATCTAAATCTATCAAACCACCCCACAATTCCTTTTGTTCGATGGCAATTGTCCGTCCCAACCCCCATAAAGGCGCCTGGATAAAATCCACAGGCTCCCCTTCTTCCAAAACCGCTTGACTGCCCCTTGTAATGAGCCATAACCGTGGCAATGCTCTATTGCCATTTATGTTTAACTCCTGAATAATTTGAATTAGCTGGAGCACATGCAAACATCCCATATTTTGAGCCTTTTCCAGATCATCTGTGGTTATATTATTCTTGTCATTTGAACCGATACTCCAAGTATGTATAATTCCATGACAAACATCCAGAGCAGGATTCAGAACCGTATGCAAAAGCCGCTTCAAATCCTCCTGTGATGAATTTATACGAAATGTATCTTCTGATAAACATTCGAAAGATTGCCCCGGATAGATCAATACGGTTCTTTCCCCTCGTTCGATCAAGCCCTTGGCTACCAATTCGCCGATACCTTCCTGCTGGGCAAAAATCAGCCAGGTTTTTTGCCCTTTATTATCAGACATCACCCGATCCTCTCTGCTTAACTCCTTAGGCTGCCACTCTAGCTTATACAGCCAACGGTCCAATTCATCAGAAGCAGTATGCTGGGGAATTGGATAAATGAGAGTATTCTTTTTCATTTCAAACCAGTATGGCTCCCGCTGCCAAGGATAAGTCGGCAGGGAAACGCACCGTGCGCCTTCCTGATAAAGCTGCTCCCAGTTCACTGAATAACCGAGGGTGTAAAGACGCCCTAGAGAATTGAGCATTGCAGCGCCCTCCGGTTCCTGCCTGCGCAAGCTAGGTAACACAATTCCGTTTTTATTATGCCGGCTTACGCTTTGCTTAACAGCATTAGAAAGTACCGGATGAGGGCTTATCTCTCAAAACACATTATACTCATCTGCAACTAAGCAATCGACAGCAGCAGCAAACAGTACCGATTCTCTGAGGTTTCTTACCCAATAATCAACATTAAGTTCCTGTTCTCCAATTAACTGCCCTGTAACTGTTGAGTAAATAGGAATCGTCGCTGCTTGTGACTGCAGCCCCTGAAGAGATTTTGCCAATTCACTCATCAACGGTTCCA
>JBEQCC010000316.1:2333-4351 GCA_041639455.1 Pelosinus sp.
ATTTACCGGTAACGCCTTACAAAATACGTTCCCTTGTCCCAGGGTCGTCATAATTTCGTCAATGCTGGCAGGTTCGCCGGATAAAACCAACGAGGTTGGACCGTTATAACATGCGATAGAAACCTTATTTTCATATTTGACAAGCAGCGATTTGGCTTCTTCCCATGCAAGCTCAACTGCCACTGTTTTCCCCTGGCCAGTCGTTCTCTGCATAAGCCTGCTGCGATGAAAAATAACCCGCACAGCGTCAGAGAGGCTCAAGGCTCCCGCAATATATGCCGCTGCCACCTCACCCATACTGTGACCTACGACGGCTCCTGGCTGAATGCCCCATACTATCCACAGCCTGGCTAACGCTACTTGAACAGCAAAGAGAGCCGGTTGGACAAATTCCGTTTGATCCAAGCGACTCTTTGACTCTATTGCTGTTACTTCGGTAACCAATGACCAGTCTGCGTGCTGACTGAATAACACATCACACTCTTCTATTGTCTCCCGAAACACTGGTTCCTCTTGAAAAAGTTCCCGTCCCATCGCCCACCATTGAGACCCCTGTCCGGAAAAAACGAAAACCAATTTAGATGAAGTTCCAGAGGATCTCTGACCAGATTGAAGACTAGGGAAAACCTCTCCTTTAAGATATATCTCAAGATGATCTACCACATCTTCCTTTGAGCTGACAACCAAGGCCAGGCGATGATCGTGCTGACCACGACGGGCTCCGGCTGTATAGCATATATCCTTCAAAGAAAAATTATTGCCTTCCTCACTTATATATTCTCGATAAGACCGTGCCAAATCACGCAAAGCTTCCTGGTCAGATGCCGAAATAGGAAGCAGCTGCTTTGCCTTTGGTAAATAATTCATCATGTTATGTTTTTTTAAAGAGGTCGATTGAAAACTTTCCAGAACCACATGGGCATTCGTTCCACCAAAACCAAAGGAACTCACTCCAGCAAGGAGGGAAGAGGACATATCTGGCCATGGCCCCAGTTCTGCTTGTACACGCAGAGGCAATTCTTCAAATGGAATATAGGGATTTGGATTGTCAAAATGAAGACTGGCCGGAATCTGCCGATGTTTCATTGCCAGAGCAACTTTAATTAAGCCTGCTATACCTGCCGCCGCTTCCAGATGGCCAATATTGGTCTTGGCTGAACCAATGAAGCAAGGATTTTCGGGTGAGCGCTCTGCCGCAAGCACTTTTCCTAGTGCTTTAGCCTCAATAGGATCCCCCAAAGAAGTTCCTGTCCCATGGGCTTCAATATATTGAATTGTCCCAGGAGAAATGCCAGTCCGCCTATATGCTTCCCGCAGTACCTCTTCCTGGGCCGGACCGTTAGGCGCTGTCAACCCATTACTGCGTCCATCCTGGTTGACAGCACTCCCTGGAATCAATGCATAAATTGGATCATTATCCTGAAGAGCCTTGGATAATGATTTTAGTACTACAATTCCCGCACCTTCGCCTCGAACATAGCCGTTTGCCTCTGCGGAGAAGGTCTTGCAGCGACCATCAGGTGCTAACATGCCTGCTTTTGCAAAAGCGTCTGTCACCTCCGGCGACAGCAAAAGATTGACGCCACCCGCCAAAGCAAGAGTTGATTCACCATTTTGCAAACTTTTACAAGCCAAATGTACCGCTACTAATGAAGATGAACATGCAGTATCAATTGACAAACTGGCACCCTGAAAATTTAACAAATAAGAAATACGATTGGCAGCCACGCTCCAAGCGTTGCCAGTGGCAGCATAAATATCCATTTCCGAGAAAGTTCTTAACATCGTACCATAATCGGAGCCGGAAATACCGACAAACACCCCTACGGATTGTCCGCTTAAGCGCTCAGGTACCTGCCCAGCATCTTCTAATGCCTCCCAGGCTACTTCCAACAATAACCGTTGCTGCGGATCCATACTGGCAGCTTCCCGCGGGGAAATACCGAAAAATTGGGCATCAAATTCATCAATGTTATCAAGATACCCGCCCCAACTCATTTTCTCTCCTGTGATGCAAG
>JBEQCC010000317.1:0-4340 GCA_041639455.1 Pelosinus sp.
TTGATAATGATGAAGGTGTACGACGCTTTCAGCAGCTCTTTAAACGTATTGGTATTGAAAGTGCCCTAAAAGAAAAAGGAGTTCAGGAAGGCAATACTGTACGGATTGGTGAAATGGAATTTGAATTTAGAATATAAAGGGGAACAATAAGTGGAAGAAATTACAACATTAACAGGTAAGCAAAAACGATATTTAAGATCCTTGGGAAGTACTATGGATCCCGTAGTGCAGATTGGTAAAACAGGAATGTCAGCTAGTTTGCTGGATAGTACGAAAGATGCATTAATTGCGCGTGAGTTAATTAAAGTACGTGTGCTTCAAAATTGCAGTGAGGCACCAAAAGAAATAATTGCACAATTGGCAGAAGCAGCAGGGGCCGAATTAGTCCAGGTTATTGGGCGCAATGGTCTTTTATATAAACGGAACCGAAATCCAGAAAAAAATCATAAAATAGAATTACCTAGTTAACAACAAAACGTAACCACAAAGGCACAAAAAGAATATTCCTTTATGCCTTGGTGGTTCAAATTTTACATACGGGTGGGAGTGACATGTTTACCAGAGAAAATTTGAAAAGAGCCAAGCGAGTAGTGGTTAAAGTGGGAACCAGTACATTAACACACGGTGCTGGTAAATTGAACTTGTGGCGAATTGAAAAATTAGTGAGAGAGTTAGCGGATCTTGCTAATCAGGGGAAAGAAATTATTCTGGTTTCTTCAGGAGCAGTTGGTGCTGGCATGGACGTTTTAAGTCTCAAAGAACGGCCGAAAACGATTCCTGAAAAGCAGGCTGCTGCGGCCGTTGGTCAAGGCAGGCTAATGCATACCTATGATAAATTATTTGGTGAGTATGGGCAGGTAGTAGCCCAAGTACTTCTAACCCGTGAAGATTCAGTAAAGCGGACTCGGTATACGAATTCTCGCAATACCTTATTAACACTTTTAAAAATGGGCGTTATTCCAGTGATTAATGAAAATGATGTTGTAGCTATTGATGAATTAAAGATCGGCGACAATGATACATTGTCAGCCATGGTAGCCAGTATTGTGGATGCCGATGTATTAATTATTTTATCGGATATTGAAGGCGTATATACAGATAATCCCCGGATCAATCCAAATGCACAGCTTATTAGTGAAATTGCAGATATTACTCCAGAGATTGAAGCCTTAGCCGGTGGTGCAGGTACACTGCGGGGAACTGGTGGTATGCATACGAAAATCCAAGCTGGAAAAATTGCTGTTAATTCCGGGGTTACGATGATTATTGCATCAGGGTTGCAAGAGGGAATTCTGCGCCAGGTACTAGGAGGGGAAAATGTAGGAACTCTCTTTCTCTCAAAAGAAAATCGTTTGCATGTACGAAAAAAATGGTTAGCCTTTGGTGCACGTATTCAAGGAGTGCTTACTGTGGATAAAGGCTGTGAGCAGGCTCTGTTATCCGGAGGTTCCAGCCTGCTGGCAGCAGGTATTACTGCAGTCACAGGAGAATTTGAACATGGTAATACAATTAGTGTTGTTGCTTCCGAAGGCAGAGAAATTGCCCGAGGAATAGCCAATTACAGCGATACAGAAACCAGAAAGATTATGGGACTTCATACCAATGAAATTACTGCTATATTGGGAGCAAAACCCTACGATGAAATTATTCATCGGGATAATATGGTATTATTAGTGTAAAGGAGAGAGGTTATATGGATCATCTTACAGAACTGCAAATGAAAGGTAAGAGTGGGAAGCAAGCAGCAAGAAAGCTTGCAATACTATCCACTCTTACCAAAAATCAAGCACTTGAAAAGATGGCAGAGGCCTTAAAAAAAGAATATGCCATTATTTTAACCGCCAATGCTATAGATATAGAAAATGGCAAAGGGAAAGGCTTGTCTCAGGCCTTACTTGACCGTTTACTTTTAACCCAAAGTAGGATTGAATCCATGGCTGATGGCTTGCGGCAGGTTGCAATGTTACCCGATCCGATTGGTGAATTACTAAGTAGAGACAAACGCCCCAATGGTCTGGAAATCAGCAAAGTGCGAGTACCATTAGGCGTAATTGGAATTATCTATGAAGCTCGTCCTAATGTTACTGTGGATGCAGCAGGGCTTTGTCTAAAAACAGGAAATGCTGTGATTTTGCGGGGGGGATCGGAAGCGATTCATTCTAATAAGGCAATTATTCAAATCATTGCTCAAGCCGCTTATGAGGCAGGAATTCCAGCAGGGTCCCTTCAATTAGTTGAAACTACGGATCGGCAGGCTGTAAATGAGATGTTGAAACTTAATGAGTACCTAGATGTAATTATTCCTCGTGGTGGTGCTGGGCTCATTAAAACGGTAGTAGAAAATAGCACAGTGCCTGTTATTGAAACGGGTACTGGCATCTGCCATACTTTTGTTGATGAATCTGCAGATCTGAAGATGGCAGAGGCCATTGTATTTAATGCTAAGGTTTCTCGCCCAGGTGTATGCAATTCTATGGAAACACTATTGGTACATGAGAAAATAGCTAAGCAGTTTTTGCCAGAGATGCTTGAAAAATATCAGCAAGCTGGCGTAGAGCTAAGAGGATGTCCCATAACAATTCAGTTGCATCAAAAAGTGAAGGCAGCTACTGATGAGGATTGGGCTACTGAATACTCTGACTTCATCTTATCCATAAAGGTAGTAAAAAATCTGGATGAAGCGATAGAACATATTGACCAATACAGTACTCGTCATTCGGAAGCCATTGTTACGGAGACACCTGAAAACGCCAAGCGCTTTCAACATGAAGTGGATGCAGCAGCTGTATATGTAAATGCTTCAACCCGTTTCACGGATGGATTTGAATTTGGCTTTGGTGCTGAAATTGGTATTAGCACACAGAAATTGCATGCCCGCGGACCTATGGGGTTACCAGAACTTACTAGCAGCAAATATATTATTTCTGGTAATGGACAAATAAGGGAATAACCATATACATTGAATAAAAAGAAGTAGAGCCTAAAAATCAGTTACTTACTGATTTTTAGGCTTTTTATTTTATAGGTTCTCACCAAAGTTATGATGATTACATATATTATAATACATATTTGGCAAAGCCTTATTGCTAGATGCGAAAGTTTAGGGGTCATCAATAAGTATAAAGGAGTTGATATTTATGATTATGAATAATGGTGAGCCTATGCACTCGTTTGATATACAGCAACTTAAATGGGCTCTACGCAGAGGACAAATGGATGTATGGGGAAGTACTCCCGTTGAGAGTCAGCCTGCTACTGAAACTGTCAGCAGTACTGGGGAAAATCCTCCTGTATGTACAACAGTTTTAGATCAAATTACTGCTATAGAGAAAATGATGAATCAGCAAATTGCCTTATTTAGGAATGAATTTGCCGTTTTTATTCAAGCACAAGTGAATCAGGAAAAAGCGCTGCGTCTTTCCGAAACAGAGTGGCAAAAAAGACTTGTAGAACATGAGAGTAAAATGTTAGCCGAGATGTGGGAGATGAGGCAAAGTATTATTGGAGAATTTACTACTTATTTTCAGTTATTAGCAGAGCAATTACAGAATCGAGATCACTTAATACATAAGGAAATATCTTTGATAAAAGAACAATTAAATGAGATGCATCAGTATCAGGAATATCATAAAGAACAGGATCTAGCTTTGGCAAAAGAATGGGAACAAAAGATTGAAGAATGCCAAATACAACTGATAAATTGTATGCAACAGATACAAACAGTACTCGAAGAAATAAATATAAGTGGCATTAATAATCAAAAACAAGAAGATCTTTTCCTTAAAGAAATCGCACTTATAAAAAGTGAAGTAGAGCATTTACAAGAAGCATATCAGATAAAAGAAGTAAAGCCGATAGTCTTAGATGTTGAGCCTTGTGAAGGTAATTTATCAGAAGTATATCAGACAGATGTGCTTCAAATAGTAGAAGTAAAAGAAGATATGAATAGGAAGAAAAAAAGAAGGCAGCGGAGAGGATAAGATGTGATGGAAAAAATAGCATTGATTACAGGAATAACAGGTCAGGATGGTGCCTATCTGGCTGAATTTTTACTGGAGAAAGGCTATATTGTTCATGGGATTAAAAGGCGCAGCTCCTTAATTAATACAGCTCGGATTAACCATCTCTATCAGGATTTTCATGAAAAACAAGTTAAATTCTTTTTGCATTATGGTGATATGACAGATGCCACCAATTTAATCCGAATTATTCAGGAAGTACAACCCGATGAAATATATAACTTAGCAGCTCAAAGTCATGTTCAGGTTTCTTTTGATACGCCAGAGTATACTGCGAATGCAGATGCTTTAGGAACCTTGAGGTTATTAGAAGCATTACGT
>JBEQCC010000318.1:0-4335 GCA_041639455.1 Pelosinus sp.
CCCTAGAGGCGGGATAATGCGCTTGAAAGCCTGGGGCAAAATAATATGACGCATTGTCTGTCCCCAGGTCATACCAAGAGAACGCCCTGCTTCCATCTGCCCTTTGTCAATGGATTGAATACCGCCGCGGAAAATCTCTGCAACGTAGGCACCGCTGTTAATACTGCAAGCGGTAATCGCAGCAATAAAAGGATCAATTCGCTGCCCTACAATAATAGGCAGTGCAAAATAAATAAGAAAGATCTGCACTAACAGCGGTGTACCGCGGATAAAATCAACATACATTGCAGCTAATGCCCTAATAATCCAAGTATTTGATAAACGTGCAATTCCAACAAACATTCCAATTAGCAAACCCAGACTCACACTAAATGCTGTAATTTGCACCGTTACCCCTGCACCGACTAGTAAAAGGGGAAAGGAACGCACAATTAAATCAAAATCAAAGTTCATAGTCTTCACCCTTAATTCAAAAAAATATGTATGCATGTATAATAACGCAACACTATGATTATAAACACACAGGACAATGCTGTCAATCCTATTTAAAATGCTATACAGGCTTTAAAGTAGGAGCATTTTAAAGCTACTCCACCAGATTTGCGGGTAATGACAGATTGTAGACTTCATGATTCATAACAGTAATGCCAGTGGGAGTAATTATAACTTTGGCAATGTATCGATGGATTGTCATAGCAAGCCTTTTGGGGAGGAGTAACTGGCGGCATTCTCAATGAAGACTGGGCTTACTATGTTTCCCAGGTCATAGGCAATCATTTCAGCGAATCACAGGTGAGATTAAATTATAAGGCTGCCTCAATAAACGTTTGAGGCAGCCTCTACATTATTTTTATAGTTGTGGTTTTTTACCAAACCATTTCACATAAATTTTTTCATATTCGCCGTTTTTCTTTAATTCGTCGATTGCCTTATTTACTTTTACCACTAGCTCCGTGTTTTTCTTAGTTACAGCCATGCCATATTCCTCGGCATTCACGATATCACCAACAATTTTGGCATTTTTTTCGCCGCTTTTCGTTAAGTAATATTCATTCACTGGCAGGTCATTCACTACTGCATCTACACCGCCAGCCTTTAGTTCCATATATGCTTCGGAATTGCTATTGTATTCCCGTACTTTCGCATCTTTTATTTTTCTAGCTTCTTCGGCACCTGTGGTGCCAATTTGTACAGCGATTCTTTTACCTTCTAAATCTTTAAAGCTAGTAATCGAATTATTATCCCCTTTAACTACGATGGACAATCCAGATTTATAGTAAGGTTTGGAGAACGCTATTTTTTTACTACGTTCTTCCGTAATGCTCATACCGGAAACAATCATATCAATATTGCCTGCTTCCAATGCAGGAATCAGTCCATCAAAACCAATGTTTTGAATTTCTGCGGTGTAGCCCATTTGCTTTGCCACTGCTCTTGCCAAATCCATATCAAAGCCGACATATTCTTTATTGCCCTCTTCCTGAAACTCAAAAGGTGGAAATGTCATCTCTGCACCAATTTTAAGTACTTTGGCCTTGTCCGTATTTGCCGCCTTCTGGCTACAGCCAACTAAACCCAAGGATAATACTAAAATACCGACTACCATCAAACTCAGCATTTTTTTCGACAATCAAATAACCTCCCATAACAACTCTATTTGTTTACCTTCTACTATTTTACATCTTTTTTTTGAATCATCAAGCATTTTTTGTATTATCAAAATAATACACTTTATCAAATGTCCACTCTTCGCGTGACACCAGTAAACTTTTTGAAATGCAAAGATATATGAATAGGTCAAACATTATCCCCTATAACATTACTCATAAAAAAGACATGGAAATGTTCAGCAATAAACGCTCCCATGTCTTTATGCAGGACTATACGATTACGGTTTTTTACCAAACCATTTTACGTAAATTTTTTCATATTCGCCGTTCTTCTTTAATTCTTCTAATGCTTTGTCAACTTGAGCAATTAGCTCTTTATTCTTAGCTGAAGCCGCAATACCATAATCCTCAGCTGTCAGAGGTTCACCGACCATTTTAGCATCTTTACCGCCAGCTTTGGCAATATAATATTCATTAACCGGTTTATCATTTACAACAGCATCAACACCACCAGCTTTAAGCTCTAGAAATGCTTCCGGAGCACTGTTAAACTCACGAATTTGTATATCTTTTACTTTTTTAGCTTCATCTGCACCAGTCGTACCTAATTGAACAGCAATCTTTTTACCTTCTAAATCTTTGAAAGACTGAATGCTCGTATTATCACTTTTTACAACTATCGTCAAACCAGATTTATAATACGGCTTAGAAAAGCTTACTTTTTTGGCTCGTTCTTCTGTAATCGTCATTCCTGAAATAGCCAAATCAATACTGTTAGCCTCTAAACCAGGAATCAATCCATCAAATCCCATATTTTGAATCTGCACTTCGGCACCCATTTGCTTACCAATGGCTTTAATTAAATCAATATCAAAACCTACATATTCTTTTGTACTCTCATCTTGAAACTCAAAAGGAGCAAAAGCCGCTTCCGATCCGACTTTCAAAACTTTAGCAGGCTTCGCGTCCTGTTTACCACAGCCTACCAATCCTAAAGACAGGATAAATATCCCAATTATGAACAAAGATAGTATTTTTTTAGACATTTCCTCTTTCCTCCTGCTATTTGTTTGTAATTTTGTAATGTTCATAATTATACATACGTCTTGGATATTTAGTCAATACTTTTTTTTATAGATTATAGTAAAAGGGACCCGGTTTTCACCCAGTCCCATAATGTATACATTATACCTTTATCAGCTTATATTCCCGGCTTTTTACCAAACCATTTTACGTATATTTTTTCATACTCACCATTCTTTTTCAGCTCATCAAGAGCTTTATCCAATTTACCTGCCAGCTCTGTATTCTTTTTGGCAACGGCAATCCCGTATTCTTCAGCTTGCAGAGGCTCGCCAACAGCTTTGGCATCCTTGCTGCCTGATTGGGCAATATAATATTCGTTAACAGGTTTATCATTCACAACGGCATCTACACCGCCGGCTTTTAATTCCATAAAGGCTTCGGGAGCATTATTAAACTCACGAACTTGCGCATCCTTAATCTTCTTTGCCTCTGCAGCACCAGTAGTACCAATCTGCACTGCAATCTTCTTTCCTTCTAAATCTTTAAAGTTTTTAATCGTATTATTCTCATTTTTTACTACTATGGTTAATCCAGCCTGATAATAAGGCTTCGTAAAATTCACTTTTTGCTTTCTAGCTTCTGTAATGGTCATACCGGAAGCAACTGCATCAATGCTATTCACTTCTAAACCAGGAATCAGCCCATCAAAATTCATATTTTGAATTTGTACTTCATATCCCATTTGCTTACCTAATGCTTTAATCAAATCCATATCAAAACCCACATATTCTTTTGATTTTTCATCTTGAAACTCAAATGGAGCAAACCCTGCATCTGTACCCACTTTCAATACTTTGACAGTTGATGCTCCCTCTTTACTGCACCCAACCAAACCAAATGATGCAATCAGCACCACGATAATTAGTAATGACATCATTTTCTTTGACATAGAATAACCCTCCTGCTTACACTCTCAATTTATTTATAATTATACATTATTTATGCATATTTAGTCAATGTTGTTCTAGAAGTATTTTATATGACTACATGTTATTTCTCTAGCCTTAAAAATATATTCCTTTGGAGCATTCTATGTCGTAATCAGGACTCCACCCCTAAAGCGACTTTTATTAAAGAAAAAAGTCTTGCATATTTCCATTTGGAACTGCAAGACGGCTCTACTTTGCAAGACTCAAAAGATTAATCTTATTTTCAGTCTGGAATAATCGATCATTTAATAAATCAAATTTACTATTTAACGATGCAATTGAATCTTTCGTAGCAGTCGTATGCAATAGCCCCTCAAATTTTGCATCAAGTTCATCTGTTCGATGTAAAAGCGCTTTTATCAGTTGAGTATTTTCATCAAGCTGGCCGACGATATTTGACACTCTATTTTCAAGGGTATCGAAACGATTTTCAAGAATGCCAATGCGGTTTTCAAGAGTCTCAAAACGATTCTCAATAGCGTCAAAACGGTTTTCAAAGCTATCCAGCCGTTTATTGATTTGAGCTTGTCCTTCCAGTATTTGCTGTAAGATCTTTTCCACTTGATTTCCCCTCCCGACCATATGCCGTTGATTTATTCTATCATTTTTAATCCGGAGATACAATGATAGGTTTTACTTACTTTATACAAATCATGACCACCCGTCCAACGGGTGGTTTGCACTACGGCTATAAGCCTTTATTACTTGCC
>JBEQCC010000319.1:0-4334 GCA_041639455.1 Pelosinus sp.
TCGTTGACGTCAGTGGGAAGCTACTTTCTTGCGACGTTCACCACCCACAGGCTAGACCTATCGCTGATACCGCTAGAAAAGGCAGGCAAGGAATTCCTGAATGGCGCTAAAGTTGCTGAGTTGCTGCGGCCGGAAGATTGTTATCGCGAAGCTCATCGCTTAATCTATAATGCTATGCTGGAGCTTTTTAATAGAAATGATGCAGTGGATATGGTTACTGTTATTGAGCTTCTGCGCAAAGAAGACAAACTGGAAGCAGCGGGCGGGATTGCTTATGTAACCTCCCTGGCGAACAGTGTACCGACTGCTGCTAATGTCTTGTATCATGCGAGAATCGTAGAAGAAAAAGCACTGTTGCGTCAATTGATTAATGCTGCTACCAATATTGCCGGCATGGGGTATGAAGGCAGTGAAGAAGTAACTACTATTTTAGATAGCGCTGAAAAAATGATACTATCTGTGTCCAGTCGAAAAATGGGGGGCGAATTTACTCCCATTAAGAGTATTATCTTTGATGCATTTAATAAAATTGAACAGCTATATGCCTCAAAAGGCAGTATAACCGGTCTCTCCACTGGATTTAAAGACTTAGATAAGCTGACTTCAGGTCTGCAGCCCTCGGATCTGATTCTGATTGCAGCTCGTCCTAGTATGGGGAAAACGGCGTTTGTGCTGAATATTGCCCAGCATATCGGAATTGCCGAGAAAAAGGCAGTAGCATTCTTCAGTCTGGAAATGTCCAAAGAGCAGTTGGTTCAACGTATGTTGTGTGCAGAATCTGCCATTGATTCTCAGAGATTGCGGATTGGCGAGCTGGAAGCTAAAGATTGGACGAAGCTCGTCAGCGGGGCAGACCGATTGTCTGCAGCACCTATTTTTATCGATGATACAGCAGGCATTACCGTAATGGAGATGCGCTCAAAGGCAAGACGCTTAAAGATAGAGCATAACTTGAGCTTAATTATTATTGACTATCTGCAGCTTATGCAAGGCAGTGGAAAGGGGAAGGGGAGCGAGAATCGGCAGCAGGAGATTTCAGAAATTTCCCGTTCTCTAAAGGCCTTAGCCAGAGAAATCAATGTCCCTGTTATCGCCTTGTCTCAGCTTAGTCGCAGTGTAGAGTCCAGACAGGTAAAGAAACCGATGCTGAGCGATCTTCGCGAATCAGGATCATTAGAGCAGGATGCGGATATTGTGGCTTTTCTCTATCGGGATGACTATTACAATCCTGATAGTGAACAAAAAAATATTACGGAAGTTATTATTGCAAAACATCGTAATGGCCCAGTGGATACCGTTCAGTTATTCTTCCACAAGCAATTTACGAAGTTTAGTGATTTGTCGAAATTGCCAGGATAGAGGAGGTAGATGATATCTCCTCTATTTTTCTGATGTTTTGTAGAAGAACCAGGACTTGTTTTAAAAATAAGTTGAAATTTTGCAAAAAAATCCGAACAATTAATGAATAAAAATGAAAAACATTCGAAAATACATTGACACTTTTAGTGCTAAGTGCTATGCTATATGAGGGAAAAAATCTAGGCTTTAAATAAAAATTGAGTGAGTACTCAGATGGTGAGTGAATTTTATGGTCTAGGGATAAAATAAGCATGCCTAATTATAAACAAGTTATTAACAAAGTTATCCACAGTTTGTGGATAACTGGTTAGGTACATTAGGCTTGGTTTATAAGTAGAAATAGATTCTAAAGTCAAATGATACCAGGAGTTAAAAAGCGAGAAAAGAACTTTTGGCCAAGTATTTTAAAAAGATGGGAAGGGTGAATATTATGCCAGCAGTAGTAGTAATGGGAACTCAGTGGGGAGATGAAGGAAAGGGAAAGATCGTAGATTATTTGGCAGAAAAAGCAGATGTTGTTGCTCGATACCAAGGTGGTAATAACGCAGGTCATACTGTGGTAGTAGAGGGTAAACAATTTAAATTGCAGCTATTGCCATCAGGAATTTTATATAAAGGTAAGACTTGCGTTGTTGGTAATGGTGTGGTAGTTGATCCAGGCGTCATACTTAAGGAAATTAAGGGAATGCAGAGTCAGGGAATTGATACCTCAGGTTTAAAAATTTCTAACCGGGCTCATGTTATTATGCCATATCATCGTTTATTGGATGAAGCAGAAGAAACCTATCGTGGTGATCATAAGATTGGTACGACCAAAAGAGGCATTGGTCCATGCTATATGGATAAAATCTCTAGATGTGGAATTCGTATCGTAGACTTATTGGATGAGGAAGAGTTCTCAGATAAACTCAAGCGCAATTTAGAGGCTAAAAATCATTTACTAAAAGCTGTATATGGTCTAGAAGGCTTTGACTATGAAACCATGAGAAAAGAATATTTAGGTTATGCAGATGAATTACGTGCTTATGTTTGCGATACATCGGCAGCTTTAAATAAGTCATTAAAAAATGGAGAAAAAGTATTATTTGAAGGCGCGCAAGCAACATTATTGGATTTGGATCATGGAACCTATCCATATGTTACTTCATCCAACCCTATTGCTGGTGGAGTGTGCGTAGGTGCAGGTATTGGACCTACTAAAATTGACAAAGTGATTGGCGTGGTGAAAGCCTATACGACTCGTGTAGGAGAAGGTCCGTTCCCTACAGAATTATTTGATGAAGTTGGCGATCACATTAGAGATAGAGGTCATGAGTATGGTACGGTTACTGGACGCCCTCGCCGTTGCGGTTGGTTAGATGCCAGTGTAGTAGGTTATGCTGGCCGATTAAGTGGCATTGATTATATGGCGATCACTCGCTTGGACATTCTAGATGAGTTAAAAGCAGTGAAGTTATGTGTTGGCTATAAATATAAAGGTAAGTTATTGGAAGAGTTTCCTGCCAGTTTAAAAGCATTAGCAGAAGTAGAACCTATCTATGAAGAGCTGCCAGGCTGGCAAAGTGATACCACTGGTGTTCGTAACTATGCTGATCTGCCTTTGAATGCACGTCTTTATTTAGAACGTTTAAGTGAAGTTGCCGACATTAAGCTTGGCATTGTATCGGTTGGTCCTGGTCGTGATCAGACCATTGTAATGCATGAGATTTTTGGATAAAATGTCAAGGGAATAATTAGCATGTAGGTGATATAAATGGCAGCCTTGTTGTTAAGAGAAATTGTAGATTCTTTTTGTCTTACAGTCGTGGATAAAAATTGTAATCTTAACGTTCCAGTAGAAGTGTCTGATATCAATCGTCCGGGACTGGCTTTAGCTGGTTATTTGCAGCATTTTGATGAACAGCGCATTCAAGTAATTGGTACAGCAGAATCGGCATTTCTAGAAACCTTAAGCGAAAATTTGGCAACTGAGCGGTGGCTGTCATTTATTAATCTGAATTTTCCTTGTTTAGTTATCACTCGCAACATCATACTCCCTGAACGTTGGCTGCAATTGGCGGCAAACCGTCAATTGCCAGTTTTTCGTACCCGTTTAGCTACGACTCGTTTTATTGCTCAGCTAACTAATTATCTAGAGCATAAACTCGCGCCAAGTACGACTCTTCATGCTGTTCTAGTAGATGTGCATGGTGTAGGAACTTTAATTATTGGAGAAAGTGGAATTGGAAAGAGTGAAACTGCACTGGATTTGATTAAGAGAGGACACCGTCTGGTGGCAGATGATGCCGTAGAGGTCACCTGCACGGAAGAGAATGTATTGACCGGTACGGCGCCAGAAGTATTGCGTCATGTGATGGAAGTTAGAGGACTTGGTATTTTAAATGTTAAGGCATTGTTTGGTATTGGTGCTGTTAGGCCAAATCAAAAAATTCATCTTGTCATTCAGTTAGAAGAGTGGGATCAAACCAAAGCTTATGATCGTCTAGGTCTTGATGAAGAGCATCATGAGATTTTAGGCGTCGGGCTACCTTGTAAAACCATTCCTGTACGTCCTGGACGGAATTTATCTAATATTATTGAAGTGGCAGCAATGAATTATCGGCTCAATAAATCGGGATATAATGCTGTGGAAGACTTTATTGAAAAACAAAGAAAGTTCTGTTTGGAAAATACGCCAGATTGATGCAACATAGAAAAATAGGAGTAATATTTTTTGTCGAAAATATGATCTATTTGACGTAACAGATAAAATTAGCAATAAAAAGAAGTTGACAGTAATTGAATATTCCTATATAATCATATCTTGTGAGAGCGAGATGATCCACTAGCTCAGTTGGTAGAGCACCTGACTTTTAATCAGGGTGTCCCGCGTTCGAGCCGCGGGTGGGTCACCATTTACGGCCCGTTGGTCAAGCGGTCAAGACACCGCCCTTTCACGGCGATAACGGGGGTTCGATTCCCCCACGGGTCACCAA
>JBEQCC010000320.1:0-4327 GCA_041639455.1 Pelosinus sp.
AGAGGAAGATAAGCACTAATCAAGGCAAATAGTATGGCAACCCCTGATAATATTCCACCCTCTACCATAGGTCTGAGCTGCGTCTGCCTCATTTATTCACCCCTTTTGGCGGAGATGACGCCGGTACTCACTAGAGTCACCAAACCATTTCTCCACTTCTCGTTCTTTTTTTATATCTTGTTCTACTTGCATTAAAACTGACTTATCTAATGATTCAAAGCTAATCCCTAGTCGTCTTCCTAAAATATAGCAAGAAACGACCACGGCAGCCAAACCTTCACCAATCGCCTGTTCACTATTCTTTGCCATGGCTTGGTATAGTTGACCCATATGAGTGATCAACTCCGCCTTTAGCCACTCTATCAAACGCATTTTGCGTAAAATATCCGACTCATTCGAAAACAAAACAGCCACTCCCCCCTTTTTACTATACCTGATATAGTATTCGCAAATCAATGGTCTGTTTCCTGCTTTATCATAAAGTATATCCCAGATAAGAAGATACGATGATCCATTCTTAGCAGAATAAAATAAAAGAGAGGTTAAGTAACCTCTCTTTTATTTTATTCTGCTGTGAATGGCAACAATGCAACAATACGTGCACGTTTAATCGCCAAAGTAACACTACGTTGATGTTTTGCGCAGTTACCAGAAATACGGCGAGGCAATATTTTGCCGCGTTCCGTAGTGTAACGACGGATCTTACCAACTTCTTTATAATCGATCGTTTCTACTTTATCCACGCAGAAACTGCAAATCTTTTTCTTAGGTTTTCTTCCTCTTTCACGTTTCACCGATAATACCTCCCTTTAAAATGGAATCTCTTCTTCAGGGAAGACCTCTGTACCAAAGGAGCTGACATCATATCCGGATGATTTTGCAGGACTAGCAGCAGTACTGCCACCGCTTACAGCTTGCTTCGCATCCAAAAATTCAACATTCTGGGCTACTACATCAGCTGCACGCCGTTTTTGTCCATCTTTCTCATAATCACGAATTTGCAAACGTCCTTCAACTAGTACACGACGACCCTTGGTAAGATTGTTGCCACAAACTTCGGCCAGCTTATCCCATACTACTACAGGAATAAAATCAGCTCGCTTATTCTCACCATAACCGGTATCAACTGCTACACTGAAAGATGCTACTGCCTTACCAGTCTGTGTATATCGAACTTCCGGATCACGAGTCAAACGACCGACTATTATAACCTTATTCATGGTTTAATTCCCCCTGGTCTATTCGTCTACTTTAATAATCATAAATTTCAAAATCTCTTCAGTAATCTTCATTATACGATCAAGCTCAAGAATGGTCGCTGGTACAGCTGTAAAGGTAGTCAGGCAGTAAAAACCTTCAGTAAAATCTTTTACTACATAAGCCAAACGCTTTTTGCCCCAACGATCAATTTTTTCTACTTGACCACCGTTGTTATTAATCAGGTTTTCAAATTTGGTAATTACCGCATTTGTCGCTTCTTCTTCCAACGGTTTAACAATAAACATGACTTCGTACTTTCTCACGAAATCACCTCCTCCTGTGGACTAATGGCTCCCTAATGGGAGCAGGGAAGGTTTGTAAACATTTATAAACATTTTTTCAAACCTCTCTAGGCTACCCTAGACTTATATATTGTATCACTAATAGTAATACAAATGCAACTATATATGTTAAAGAAATATTATACATTAAATCTAAAGTACGTAACATCCCCATCCTGCATAACGTACTCTTTGCCTTCCAAACGAACCAATCCCTTTTCACGGGCTGCATTAGAGCTGCCTGTCAGCACAAGATCATTATAGGAGACAATTTCTGCACGAATAAAGCCACGCTCAATATCAGAGTGAATCTTGCCTCCTGCCTGAGGCGCTTTTGTACCTTTTCTTATTGTCCAAGCACGTACTTCCTGTTCACCAGCGGTTAAAAACGTCACTAAACCTAAAAGTTTATAGGAAGCCTTAATGAGCTTATCCAATCCGGATTCTGCCAATCCAAGCTCCGCTAAAAATTCCTTAGCGTCTTCCGCTGGAAGTTCAGCAATCTCTGACTCAACCTTAGCCGACACTGCAATGACTTCTGCGCCCTCTTCTACAGCATACTTTTTCACAATTTTAACATACTCATTATCTTCGGCATTGGCTACTTCGCCTTCGCTGACATTGGCAATGAACAATACCGGTTTTAACGTCATCAAGTTTAGATCACTAATGAGTCCAGCTTCATCCTCTGTCATCTCAACGCGCCGTGCAGGCAATGCTTGCTCTAGAAGTTCTTTAATTTTCACCAGTACAGCCATTTCATTCGGTGCTTTCTTATCACCAGTTTTAATGAGCTTCTGTACACGCTCCATACGCTTTTCCAATGTGTCTAAATCAGCTAAGCATAATTCGGTATTAATGATCTCAATATCCCGCAAAGGATTTAATGCTCCCTCAACGTGAGTGATATTTTCATCTTCAAAACAGCGTACCACTTGAGCAACAGCATCTACTTGGCGAATGTGAGCTAAAAACTTATTGCCTAAGCCTTCTCCTTTGGATGCGCCTTTCACCAATCCAGCAATATCAACAAAACGCATCGCAGTCGGAATACAGCGTTTTGTTTTATACATTTCTACCAGATGGGGCAAGCGCTCATCAGGAACATCTACCACACCCACATTCGGTTCTATCGTACAAAAAGGATAATTAGCAGCCTCTGCACCTGCTTTTGTAATCGCATTAAACAATGTACTCTTACCTACATTCGGTAGGCCAACAATACCCACTTCTAAATTTGTACTCATTCATCTATTCCACCTTACTTACAATTTCTTTTTAGCATGTCTTATTGTAGATGATTCTTCCCCGATTTTCAAGCAGGCACTTTACTCTTCTCCATGTTCAACGATAAGCAATGGCATTCTTCAATCTTGCCGTACCTAATAACAACATAATAAAGCCTATGCTAATACCTACTATTAGATTGATTTTATGACCAAATTCCGCGCCCATCGCAATGAGTACAATCCCTGTTACCAAGGTCATACCTCCTACAATAAACTAATACTTCACATTTATCCCTCCTCTTGCGTACCTTTGTGTGTTACGATTTCTTTTACACCTTTTTCAAACTTTACACGTGGCACCAGGACAAAACGACCACAGCCTTGACATTTCAATCCAAAATCGATTCCTGTCCGCGTAATTTCCCACAAAGCAGTTCCACAAGGATGTTTTTTTTTCATTCTCACAATATCACCAATTTGATAACGTACTATCATCTAATCACCTTCTTACCTTCTACTATTATCCATCACAGGATGGGGAATATTCGCTTCATTAAATAAACGCTTTACTGTGTAGCGAAGGGCATTTTCCACTTTGCCTTGCTGCAAGGGCACAGTCTGCGCCACAATACGCACCATTAACATCTGAGCTCCAAGGTCTACTACACCTAACACGCTTGGTCCCTCTAAGACCTCTTCCAGCTCTTTTCCTATAGAAATGCAGGCCTGCTCTAACAATAGAAGTACCTCATCTAAATCAGCCTCATAAGCAACAGGTATATTGACTACAGCTTGCATATGCCCTCTTGTATAATTACTAATCCTAGATATTGCACCATGGGGAATAATGTGCAGCACACCATTACCATCCCGCAGTTTTGTAACCCGCAAACCAATATCTTCCACAGTACCTGCCATATCACCACTAACAATGTAATCCCCTACGGCAAACTGATTTTCCAATACAATGAAAAACCCTGTTATAAAATCACGAATTAAACTCTGAGAACCAACGCCAAGCGCAAGTCCTATAATCCCAGCCCCAGCTACAAGAGAGGTGGTATCAATTTGGAATTCTTGCAGCACCATGAGAATTGTAATAAAATAAATAAAATATCGAATAATGCTTTGCAGCATTCCCCCCAATGTTCTCGCACGTCTTTCATCAAAAGACAAGGCACTAATGCCAACTTTAGGGATAAACATTTTATTCACCATAAGAGAGAATAGATGCAATATAAGCGCTGACCCTAACAAAATAGCTAAAAGACGTACTATTTTATTAGCCGCTGCTAATAAAAATTCCGGCGTGAGCAACATGGTCATTGTTCAGTTCCTTTCACAATCATCATTTTAATTTTCATGATCATTCCCAGCTTTCTATAATTGCATATATATTATACGCTATTATGAGAAAATCCTCCTAATCAAGTCTTTCTTGATAAAGAATAGCAAATGCACAGCCTCCAGCATATGATGTTGCACCAATGCTAAAGTGAGGCGATTATCATGTCAGATACCACTCAAAATCCACAACCTATTATCGACCTGATATTG
>JBEQCC010000321.1:0-4324 GCA_041639455.1 Pelosinus sp.
TTTCTGCTTCTAGACCTGGTGCAAGAAGAGAAACATTAGAAACATATATTAAAAGGCTAGAAGAATTAGAAAGAGTTGCGGATTCGTTTGATGGTGTAGAAAAATCTTTTGCAATACAAGCTGGTAGTGAAATAAGAATAATTGTAAAACCAGAAAAGATTTCAGATGATAAAATGACATTATTAGCAAGAGAAGTTTCTAAGAAAATTGAAGATGAAATGGATTATCCAGGACAAATCAAAGTTAATATTATTAGAGAAACTAGAGTTGTAGTTCCAAAATGGCTTGAATTCAGCACTGAAAAGCTTACTGGTAAAATCGTTAATTTACAGCCAAGATTATGAAGGGAATTTAAAATATTTCGTTTTATGCCAAAATCCATTACCACAATGTGAGGCCCACTATTCTCCATCACATACACCTCTGGAGTGGTTACTTCCTGTACTTCTTTCATCACGGGTACCAGGTTGAAATTTTTTTTTATGATTTCTTCACTAGCATCCTCTCGGACAATAACACCTTTCATCGTCCCATTCGAACGAATACGCCGGGTAATGGCCCGAGTATCCACTCCATATATGCAAGGAATTCTATTCTCTGTCAGATATTGTATCAACGTATTTTCACATTGATAATTGCTGGGCTCCTCACAAAGCTCGCTAATAATAAAACCTCTTACAAAAGATTTTCTTGATTGCTGAAACAACTCTGCTACACCATAATTTCCAATCAAGGGGTACGTTAAGGCTACGATTTGTCCACAATAAGAAGGGTCTGTTAATATTTCTTGATAACCTGTCATCCCTGTATTAAATACCACTTCACCAACAGCAGCACTGTCTCCTACTAATCTCCCGTAAAACACAGACCCATCTTCTAATATAAGTTTTCCTTTCATATACACACCTTACCCTTACGCATCACAAATTTACCACTTACTATGGTGGCAACTGCTTTGCCCTTTAGTATTTTTTTATCAAATGGAGTATGCTTGCCTTTTGTATAAAAAGCACTACTATCTACAGTCCATTCTAATTCAGTATCAATAATAGCGATATCTGCCGGCGCACCTGCTTTTAAACTGCCTGCCTCAATATTCAATATTGAAGCTGGGGCGGTTGACATCTTTTCCACAATCTCAACCAATGTAAATTTTCCAGTATGGTAAAGCTCGGTCAGAATGACTCCCAATGCTGTTTCAAGGCCTGCAAATCCAGGTGGAGCTTGCCTAAATTCAATATCCTTTTCTTCAAAAGCATGAGGTGCATGGTCTGTCGCGATGGCATCCAAAGTTCCATCTTTTAACCCTTCTAACAAAGCAGCAACATGATCTGCAGAACGCAAGGGCGGATTCACTTTAGCTGCTGTATTAAACGTTTTGACCGTTTCATCCGTTAGTGTCAAATGATGAGGCGTTGCTTCAGCAGTAACTTTTAAACCACGTTTTTTTGCTTGACGAATTAATTCTACTGCCCCTTTACTACTTACGTGAGCAATGTGCAGTTGGGAATCAGTGTACTCTGCAAGCATGATATCCCGAGCCACAGCAATATCTTCTGCAACTGAAGGGCGCCCCTTCATTCCTAACATAGCCGAAACAGCACCTTCATGCATAACTCCCTCATCCACTAAAGACTCATCTTCAGCATGAGAGATCACAGGACATCCAAACATGCTTGTATATTCCAGACCTATTTTAAAAAGGCGATTGTTATCCAAGGAACTTCCATCATCAGAAATAGCCACCGCACCAGATAGTATCATATCACCAATTTCAGCTAATTCTTTGCCTTGTTGTCCTTTACTTAAGGCACCAACCACCTTTACATTGACGACTCCTTCCAATTGGGCCCTATGCAATATTCCTGAGACTATAATTGCCTGATCCACTACCGGTTTTGTATTGGGCATGCAAGCAATAGTAGTGAAGCCTCCCGCGGCGGCCGCTTTCGTCCCTGATGCAATATCTTCTTTTGCCTCTAAGCCTGGCTCTCGCAAATGTACATGCATATCAACAAATCCAGGAGCAATCACCAATCCTTGGGCATCAAAAACTTCTACTCCTGTTGTACTTAAATTCTCCCCGATTTGAGCAACAAGACCATTTTCAATAAGTAAATCGGCTACCTGATTATAATTCTGAGTAGGATCAATAATGGTTCCACCTTTAAGCAGTAATTTCAATGTTCTTACCTCCTGTCAGCACTAAAAACAAAGCTGCCATCCTGATTGCCAATCCATTCTTTACTTGCTCCTGAATAACAGATTGATCACCATATGCTACATCAGGAGATATTTCTAATCCTCGATTCATAGGACCAGGATGCATAATCAATGCATCTGGTTTAGCTAAATCCAAGCGTGCTTGATTAATACCAAAAATGCGAGCATATTCTCGTGCTGAAGGAAATAATCCTTTATGCTGCCGTTCTCGTTGAATGCGCAGTACATTTACAACATCAGCTCCTTCAAGAGCCTCTTCTAACCTATTATGCACATGTACTCCAACTTCCTGTATGTAATAAGGCATTAATGTCTTCGGTCCTGCTAAATGTACTTCGGCTCCCATTTTTAAAAGTCCCCAAATATTGGATCTAGCAACTCGACTATGAAAGATATCACCAACAATAGCTACCTTTAATCCATCAAGTTTTCCTTTGACTTCTTTCATCGTAAACATGTCCAACAATCCTTGAGTAGGGTGTTCGTGAGCACCGTCTCCAGCATTAATGATTACAGGCGACGCTATGTTGGCTGCATATTGTGCTGCCCCTTCTGCTTCATGGCGCATAACAATTACATCGACACCCATAGCTTCAACCGTATATAAAGTATCTCTAAGACTTTCACCTTTAGTCACGCTGCTGGCACTAGCAGTGATATTAACCACATCTGCTCCCAAGTATTTACCTGCTAATTCAAAAGAAGTGCGTGTCCGAGTACTGGCTTCAAAAAATAGGTTTACAATTGATTTCCCTCTTAATGTAGGTACTTTTTTGATATCTCGATCAATAATCCCCTTCATTTGACTTGCCGTCTCTAAAATTACTTCTATTTCGGGCACTGTCATCATTTCAAGACCTAAAATATCTTTGCCGCGTAATGATATCTGGCGTTTACTCACTGTGACTCCTCCTTATATAAAAAACTCCTTACTATATACGCAAGGAGTTTCAAGAACAACAAGACAAGCTTGTGCCAAACAAACATCCTTGCTAAACTCTCTGGATTAGCTTAAAGGATAGTATTTGTATTTTTTCTAAAGAATACGCCCTACCAATATTAATTACAATACAGTAATTTATATTTATTCACGTTTTGTTAATATATATACTATCAGATTACTGAAATGATTGTCAATCCTTTTAACAAAACATAAAAAACCTTCTCACGTGTGGCAACGCAAGAAGGCATAAATATACACAATTCTATTAAATGTCTCCTTTGCAGCCTCACAGGACTACGTTAAAGGCAGTATTCTATTGAATATACTGTATCAAACCAGTGTATATTTGTCAACAATATTGAGCATTTCATTTTAATATTGATTTAGCCACCATTAGCATAAAAATGTAGACTTTAGATAGAATCTTTATTGTCCTTGCATCTTACTCTCATTTATTTAACAACTCAACTTGATAAAGGGATCTTTCTTTGTTATAATAAAAACCATCACAGAATTAGCACCAGATACTATTATCTGATTATATTACCTGAATATATTTCTTATTTTTTTAAATTTTATTGCAAAAGGTAGATGAAAAGATTCTATCCTTGCAAAATATTGGAGGCAATAAAATCATGGCAACTGTTTTCGAAAAAATTAATGAGTTAAAAAGAAAACAAGAAAAGATTAAGCAAGGTGGAGGAGAAAAGCGCATTGAAAAGCAACATGCGAGCGGTAAGCTTACCGCTCGCGAACGCATAGCTAAACTTCTTGATCCTAATACTTTTATTGAATTTGATCAGTTTATCAAACACCGTTGTAATAATTTTGGCATGGAAGAACAGGAAAATCCTGGCGAAGGAGTTATAACTGGCCATGGTACGGTCAATGGTCGCTTAGTATTTGTATTTGCGCAAGACTTTACTGTCATCGGTGGTTCCCTGGGGGAAATGCATGCAGCTAAAATTGTAAAGGTCCAAGAAATGGCCTTAAAAGTGGGAGCTCCCATTATTGGAATCAATGATTCGGGCGGTGCACGAATTCAAGAAGGTGTTGATGCATTATCAGGTTACGGTGATATCTTTTTCAATAATACCATGGCTTCAGGAGTGATTCCTCAAATCTCAGTTATTATGGGACCATGTGCTGGTGGAGCGG
>JBEQCC010000322.1:0-4321 GCA_041639455.1 Pelosinus sp.
TTTTCATCTCGCCTTCTAAAACCTTAATGACGACTCTGTCACCCAATGGCTTAATCATTGAAATTTCCTCCTCCACGATATGTAATAATATTAATCTTGTTAGCACTCATTGTTAGCGAGTGCTAATCACATAATTTATGATATAAAATTCAGCAAGAAAAAGCAAGTGTTTAATAGGAAAAATCCACACTTTTTTCAAAAAAATTTTAGATTCATTTCTCACCTGGTATAATACATGCAAAATACAAAACGTCCTTTTTGCTGTTTAATAAGTAGAAAAGTGCCTATTTAGGCACTTAGGCAGGCTATATTCTTTTCGTTGCTGCTTCTACAATGGATTCAGCAACATCTTTAATCGATTTGCGCTTACTCATACTATATTGTTGAATACGACGATAGGCTTCCGTTTCGCTAAGATTGTAAGTGTCCATCAAAATGCCTTTCGCACGGTCAAGAATTTTTCGTGCCTCTAAGGATTGTTTCACATTCTCGAGTTCTTGCTCTAACTCAGCAAACTCTTGAAAGCGAGACAAAGCGATCTCGATAGCAGGAAATAAATTCACTTCTTTAACAGGCTTCACTAAATAAGCCAGTACACCTGAATCCTTCGCCTTCTCCACAATATCCTTTTGACTAAATGCTGTTAACAATAGAACAGGAGCAAGCTTCTCATTGGAAATTATTTTTGCTGCTGTAATACCATCCATCTCAGGCATCTTAATATCCATAATTACCAAATCAGGTCGATATTGACGAACTAGATCAACAGCCCTCGATCCGTCAGAGGCTTCTGCCACGACCGTATGTCCTGCCTCTTCCAAAAGCTCTTTTAAATCCATCCGAATAATTGATTCATTATCAGCTATAACAATCCGCAATGATTCCATTCTAAACTCCTCCTTTCACCTTACGGGGAATGGTAATACAAGCATGAGTACCATTATCCGTGTATAATGCAAAACTACCGCCAACATCGCTCTCAATCAGTGTTCGTACAATCTGCAATCCCAAACTGTTGGATAATTGGGGATTAAAGCTCGGTGGCATGCCAATGCCGTTATCATAGATTTCGATTCTATATTCATCTTCCAAGGTACTAATGTCAACCCCAATGATGCCTTCATGCCGCCCCACAAAACCATGTTCGATGGAATTTTGGATCAGCTCATTAATAACCAGAGCCAAACTGCTAGCCTGCTCCGAGGGAAATACCACTGTCTCACCATTAAAAATAGTTTGTAAATTAAAGTCTGGCTCCAGCATATTTTGAATAACTAGGTCGAGAATATTTCTAGCCACTTCTGCTACATCAATAAATTCTGCATCCTGCTGTGATAAAAATTCATGAACAACAGAAATACTAGAAATCCGATTCACACTTTCCCGTAGAGCAGCTTTTACTTCCTGGGATTTCGTACGCCTTGACTGCAGCCGCAATAAACTGGCAATGGTCTGTAGATTATTTTTCACCCGATGGTGTATTTCTTGAATGACTGCTGATTTTATTAATAGCTCTTTTTCCTTCTTTTTTACTTCGGTAACATCTGTTAAAATTACAACCGTACAGGCTGTAACTTGATTTACAACAACAGGAATTGCCCTTTGTACCAACACCATATTGCCTGCCAATAATTCTGCCTCACAAGGCTCTTGAATGGTCATAGCCTTTTGGGCTAACCCCATATGGGCCTGTCGTTCATAAATGCGCCGTCCAACAATGTTTCCTACGGCTAATACCTTATATATACTATCAGCGGTTGAATTAGCAAAAATGATTTTACCATGCTCATTCACAATGAGAATACCATCACTGGCAGACAAGGAACGATATTGCTTACTACTGCTTGGTATTTTCACCGTCGATAAAAGAAGTTGTGCTGTTTCAACCAAGAGTTGATGCCCATGTACGTGAGCTTCTTCCATGCTAGATTCAAAGCTGACAGCAGCGATTACATTACCGCTAGCATCTCGCACCGGGTAGACCTGCATTTCCATCCACATACCCAGAGCCCATTCTCGTTGTCCATGAATCGCTTCTCCCCTGGAAATACTTCGCCAAATAAGCGGTTCCTCTAAGGCATAAACAGTTGTCCCCAGTAAGCTGGGCTTATGCTGCACATAGCTGGTATTGGGTTTTATTTGCGCTGCAATAACCAAAAAGTTCTCCATACGCGCTTTCGTATATAAAGTAACTTGGGCGTGTGCCAAGTCACTTGCTAATCCCAATACGGTGCAAATTGTATCTAGCACTGCAATTTGCGCTGGGGCTAATGTAGTTACTTTCCGACAAATATCTCCAGCCACTCCCATTTGTACCTCCAACTATTACTTAAAAATAATTGCGAAGACCTGCCTTATTACTTTGCTTATACTTATTCCACTTATTATATAAAAATTCCTTGTCGTGGAATTTTCAAACTTTCATCCTACATTCTACTCCATATCTGCCATTGCTTCCCTTGCGCCTAATTTCAAAGAAGGTTTTGCATTCAAATGCAAATCGGCATAATCACCTACTTGATGTTGATAGTAGGCCCTACAAGCAATCATAGCAGCATTGTCAGTACACAATATAGGATCTGGATAGTAGAAGGATATCCCTGCCTGTTGGCATTCATACCCTAATTTAGCTTTGAGACCACTATTGGCAGCCACACCTCCAGCAAGAACAATCTGCCCTACACCACAGACAGCCGCAGCTTGAAGACTTTTACTAACCAGTACATCAATGACAGCTGCCTGAAAACTGGCCGCTACATCTGCTGTATTTATTTCTTCTTGTTTTTGCGCTGCACTATTTAAATAGTTTAACACTGCCGATTTTAATCCGCTAAAGCTAAACTCAAAGCTGTTTTTTCCTGATAGTGCTCTAGGAAAAGCAATAGCTTCCGGATTGCCTTTAGCAGCTAACGCATCAATATAAGGACCTCCGGGGTAAGGCAGTTTCATCACCCTTGCGACTTTATCAAAAGCCTCTCCTGCCGCATCATCCCGTGTCTGGCCTAATAATGCAAATTCATTATAGCCCTTCACATGTACTAGAGAGGTATGACCTCCTGATACTACTAAAGCCATGAACGGCGGCTCTAATTTGGGGTGAGCCAAAAAATTAGCAAAAATATGCCCCTCTAGATGATTCACACCAACAAGAGGTATCCCTGTAGCAAAAGATAAGGCTTTTGCTACTGACACACCAACTAATAATGCTCCCACCAGACCTGGTCCGTAAGTAACTCCAATCGCTGAAATATCCGTTAATGCTACCCCAGCCTCCTTTAGCGCTTGATCGATCACGGGAAGTACGTTTTCAATATGTTTACGGGAAGCAATCTCAGGCACAACTCCACCATATTTTTGGTGTACTGGAATCTGGGAAGAAATAATATTTGATAAAACAATGCGTCCCTCAGCCACTACTGCTGCAGATGTTTCATCACAACTGGTTTCTAGAGCCAGTGTAAAACAAGGTTTTCTAGTTTCTTGCTGCGTATTTTCCAAAACAAAGGCCTCCATCTTCCTATCATTACAATCAATACAATAATAGTCACATTCTTACCCACTATGACATATTGTAAGTATCATCAATCACCCTATAAGCCACGAAAGTGGCTCTTTTTTATTTTTCGAAGCTTCCTCATAACTTCTCGCACCACATTATGAGTGCGTCTTCTTTGGTATCCGTATAATAATTACGTCGTCTTCCTTGGGCAGTGAAACCAAATTTACTATATAGACCTTGAGCAACTGTATTAGAAGCTCGCACTTCCAGGGTCATTCTAACTGCTCCCCTCTTCTTCGCATGTTCAAGAAGAGCAGACATTATTTTTTCACCTAATTTTTTCCCTCTATATGTGGGTAAAACCGCCACATTCGTAACATGTGCTTCATCTACAATAAGCCACATACCTGCATAGCCAATGATTTTACCAGCCTCTACCATTACCAGATAATAGGACAATTCATTGTTCATTTCATTGACAAATCCCTCACGAGACCAGGGAATCGCAAAGGAGTGCTGTTCTACTGCAAGAACACCATCAATATCAAGCGTATTCATACGCCGTATCATCATTACGGTCATTTGGCAACTCCATGACGACACTCCCACAAAACCTCAGCTTCTGAACGTCTAATATATAAAGGTTCTAACCCCATTACATCATGTCGCACGCCTTGCTTGATCAGCTTGTCACCACGATAGCTCTCCAGTGAGAAACTATAGTTCCCGGCTGGTAGTCGCTGGCCGTTTGCATCGGCACCGTACCATTCCACAAGGCCAGCACCTTTCCCGATTTCCTCGGCGGAAATGCGTCGCCCATAG
>JBEQCC010000323.1:0-4315 GCA_041639455.1 Pelosinus sp.
CCTTTGTGGATGTGATTGTCGATGCAGCTCATGATTCCCAGAATGAAGATCCTTTCAAGGGAAATGTGGATCTGAAGAAACTGCAAGATTTAATCGATCGGGTAGGCGGTGACAAGATTCCTTACATCTGCGTAGCAGTAACGGTAAATTTAGCAGGCGGTCAGCCAGTCAGTATGGAAAACATTCGTGCAGTACGAGAGCTTACCCAAAAACATAGTATAAAAATCATGTTTGATGCTACTCGCTGTATCGAAAATTCATACTTTATTAAAGAAAGAGAAGAAGCGTACAAAGATAAATCCATAGGAGAAATTGTAAAAGAAATGTTCAGCTATGGTGATGGCGCTACCATGAGCGGTAAAAAAGACTGCTTAGTAAACATTGGCGGATTCTTGGCGCTAAATGATGAAGACCTATTTCAAAAAGCCACGCAGCTGGTTGTACTATTCGAAGGAATGCCCAGTTATGGCGGTCTGGCTGGCCGGGATATGGAAGCAATGGCTCGTGGCATACGCGAATCCATTGATTATTACTATATTAAACACCGTGTAGAACAAGTTCGCTATTTAGGTGAGAAATTAGATCAGGCTGGCGTACCCATTGTAAAGCCAATTGGCGGTCATGCAGTATTCCTTGACGCCAAGCGATTTTTGCCCCATATTCCTCAAGAGCAATTCCCGGCTCAAGCATTGGCTGCTCAACTTTACATTCTTTCGGGAGTACGCTCCATGGAACGAGGGATTATATCAGCAGGGCGGGATACTAAAACAGGGAATCACTATTATCCGAAATTAGAGCTCGTGCGCTTAACCATTCCTCGCCGTGTGTATAGCTATGCTCATATGGATGTAGTTGCGGATTCCGTAATTGAACTGTATCAAAATCGTAATCAAATTGCTGGATTGGAGATGATTTATGAACCGCCGGTATTGCGTTTCTTTACTGCTCGTTTTAAATCCTTTATTTAATGAATAGAAATTAATTGAGTCCTTTTCATAGCTCTATTTGAAAAAGTATTACTTTTCCAAATAGAGCTAATTTCAGGATGAAAAAGAAATGCAGGAAAGTATCAATAAACCTGGAAGTAATACCCCTTGGAAGATTTTTATTTTAGTAGGAGGATGACCAATGGATATTTTTCGCACGAAAAGCATTACGATAATGGAACACGAAGCCAAGACACATTCTCTTAAAAAGACCATGGGAGCCTTAGATATTATATTGATTGGGATTGGTGTAATTATTGGCACAGGGATTTTTGTCTTAACTGGTGTAGCAGCTGCTAAATATGCCGGACCTGGTATTATGTTATCCTTTGTTATAGCGGGGATTACTTGTGCTTTTGTATGTCTTGCTTATGCGGAACTTGCTTCCATGGTTCCTATTGCTGGCAGCGCCTATACTTACACCTATACGGCTTTGGGGGAAGGAATTGCCTGGCTGGTTGGCTGGAATCTGGTATTGGAGTATTCTGTAGGAGCTAGTGCCGTTGCGGGTGGGTGGTCCGCTTATACCGTTGGGCTGCTCAAATCAGGGGGAATTGATATACCCTTGGCATTAACAGCGGTTCCGGCAGATGGAGGTATTGTGAATTTGCCCGCCGTTTTAGTCACGTTGTTTATGACGTTTTTATTAGTGCTTGGCGTCAAGGAAAGTGTGACAGTAAATCGGGTATTGGTGGCTATAAAACTGGGTGCGATTTTTATATTTTTGCTAATGGCTGGTCCCAAGGTGGATGTTGCGAATTGGACGCCGTTTATGCCTTTTGGTTTTGCTGGTGTTTCTGCCGGGGCTGCAGTTATATTCTTTGCCTATCTTGGTGTTGATTCGATTGCTACTGCTGCAGAAGAAACCCGTAATCCTAAGCGGGATATGCCTATTGGAATTATAGGATCCTTAGCTGTATGTACTGTGCTGTACATTGCCGTAGCTGCCGTTATGACAGGAGTCGTGCCTTATTACCAATTAAATAATGCGGAACCTGTAGCGTATGCTCTGCGAACTCTTGGTTATAATTTTGGTTCGGCATTAGTTGGTACGGGTGCAATTTGTGGGCTTTCTACGGTATTATTAGTTATGATGTATGCACAAACCAGGGTATTTTTTACTATGTCCCGTGATGGACTCATTCCATCGGTTCTTGGAAAAATTCATTCGAAATATCGGACTCCTCACGTAATTACCATTATAGTAGGTGTTGGTGTAGCCCTCATCAGTGGTTTTACCCCGATTGGTATTGTTGCTGAAATGTGCAGTATAGGTACCTTATTTGCCTTTGTCATAGCCGCAATTGGTGTAGTTGTTCTTCGTAAAACCAAGCCGGATATAGAGCGTCCCTTCCGCTGTCCCGCAGTAAATATTGTTGTTACATTAGCAGTGCTTTGCTGTTTTTATATCATGTATAATTTGGCTTTTGCAACATGGATTCGATTCTTTATCTGGAGTGCGATTGGTTTAGTTATTTATGGGATGTATGGTTATTCTCATAGTAACTTGCATGAGAATAACAAACCAAATTAAAAGTAAGTAGAGTGATTTTATAGTTTGCTTGTAAGTTGTTATAAAGTATTTTTCAATGTAGATAATAAATTAATCAATATTTTATAAGCTCAGTTTTGCAATAGGCAGAACTGAGCTTTATGTTTTGTGGCAGCAGTCTTTTAGTAGCTCTTTTCCTATCTTTTGCATACACTGTCATAGTACTGAACTTAGAGGGGGAAGTTTAATGTTTGAACTGACTTCTTTACATTGGATTTTCACTAGTTTTATTCTTTTGATTATCCTTACCATGGCAATGCGCAGAGATACAAGTCTGATTTGCATTATTGGGATATTCTTAATGGGTTATGTGGCAACAGGAACATTGAATCAAGCTGTTATTGGGATATTTAATAGCTTTGTTTATGCAATCAATGAACTGTCAGGCACGATTTTAATTATTTCTCTCATCGTAGCGATGAGTAAAGCCCTGCTTCATGCAGGGGTTAATGAAATTATGGTAGAGCCTTTTGCAAGGATCATTCGCACTCCTGGTATGGCATATTGGATCATTGGATTGTTCATGATGATCATTTCCTTCTTTTTTTGGCCTTCACCAGCAGCAGCACTTATGGGTGCTGTATTGCTGCCAGTCAGTCGTCGCGTAGGCTTACCAGCTATGGGGGTTGCAGTTGCTATGAACTTGTTTGGACATGGAATTGCTTTATCCGGGGATTTGGTGATTCAAGGCGCACCGAAATTGACAGCTGCAGCCGCAGGTATTCCAGTCCAGGAGGTAGTAAGTGCAAGTATCCCCTTATTGATTGTAATGGGAGTGGTAACAGTAAGTGCTGCTTATTGGTTATTAAAAAGAGATATGGCTCTTGGGAAGTTAACGGTAGAAAACGAAACGGTTGTGGTAAGAGATCGTAATGAGCAGGAAGATCTGCTTATTCATGCTTCTCTTTCTGCTAAAACGAAAGGATGGATTGCAGCTATAGTGCCGATCCTCTTTGGCTTGGATGTGGCCGCACTATATGCTTTTAATTTACGAGGATCAGATGCAACGGCTTTGATTGGCGGAACCTCTATATTCATTATGATTATCATATCTCTTGTGGCTCATCGCAATAATGGCATTGAAAAAACGACTGCCTATTTGCTAGAGGGATTGAAGTTTGGCATCACGGTATTTGGGCCGATTATTCCAATTGCTGCATTTTTCTACTTAGGTGATAGTGGCTTTATTACTATATTTGGCAAGATTCTGCCTTTAGGATCGCAAGGATTGGTCAATGATTTAGGTTTAGCTATGGCTCAAATGGTTTCCATCAGTCCGACAATTGGGGCATTTACGATCATGATTGTGGGGATTATAACAGGCCTTGATGGTTCTGGATTCTCAGGTATATCCCTCGTTGGGTCCTTAGCGAAGCTTTTTTCCGTTTCCATTGGTTCAGGTATAGGAACTCTGACTGCATTAGGGCAAATTGCTGCAATTTTTACTGGCGGGGGCACTTTAATTCCTTGGAGTGTAATCGCCGCTGCGGCCATTTGTAATGTGAGTCCTTTCGAACTAGCACGGCGTAATTTGCTGCCAGTAATGATCGGTCTATTTGTAACAACGGTCGTTGCCATCTTCTTAATTTGATGTTAACGCTTTTTCTCTACAAACTACAAAGACCCCCCATGCCGACGAAGCCGGCACCGGGGTCTATCCTGAAAATGGTACTGCCTCCAAAAAAACGCAAAAAAACAATACCTATATAAAGACCTGTCTTAGGTCTCAAAAAAAGATCGTATAACATTAGAAATTCACACCTATGCTGGAGTCGCC
>JBEQCC010000324.1:0-4315 GCA_041639455.1 Pelosinus sp.
CTTAGAGAAGGTTTTTTTTAATTACATTCTAAACAATAAAAAATATTTCTATTTGCTCGTAACCAGCTCGTTTAATATTTTCCGTTAAACTAGCAGCCACTTTATCTTGAATGTCTTGTCCTCTATCAAACCAATTCACCTGCACCATAGGACATTCTGCGATTATATCTCCATCTTTAATTAAGGTGGAATCCACACATTCAATTCTAAAATAATCACGGGGACAACCAATAATTTCTTCCAGCTCATTTACTAGTTGTGTACTGATATTTTGCACCTCTTTTACTTTCATACCTTTAATAAGAAATTGTGGCATTTTCATTCTACCCCTTTCGTATTTATTATGTTCATTTATTTACTAACTTGAACGACTGCTTCTACTTCTGCCTCCTCTGGCTCTTTCACAGATAAAGTTAATATAAATCCAATAACTGGCAAACAGGCTAATACCGTAAAAATTAGAGGCATTCCCCAAACATCAGCCACTTTTCCCAATGCCAGTACTCCCATTGCCCCTAATCCTACACTTAATCCAATCGTTAATCCCGAAGCCATCCCTACATTATTGGGCATCATTCTTTGGGCTAAGATCAAGCTGCTGGTAAAGGTTGCAGATAATAATATACTAACAAGAGACAGCACAACAAAGGCTCCAATATCACCAGCAATAGGGAATAAATACACTAGAACAGAGATGGGTAAAATCGAATAGACCATTACACGTTTGCTGCCGTAACGATCACTCATCGCACCGCCCATCAGCGTCCCAAAAGCGCTCGTCGCTAAATACACAGTTAGCAACGAACTCGCATAAATCTCACTGCCATGTAAATAAGATACATAATATAGCGGCACAAAGGTACTAATACCCGCAGCTACTGTTGATCTTGACAGTACCATCCCTAAAAGTGATAGTAAGGACCAATTGATAGACGTCCTGAAACTTTTCAGGTTCCCAGGCCGTTTGACTTCTGCTCTAACTAAATTCCGCGTCATTTGTATCAAAGGAATTGCCAGTAATATATAAGGCAAAATATAAAGAAGCACTTTTATACTAAATCCGCCGTACAATAGTGTCGCTAATAATAACGAACCTACGGCAAAACCCGCATTTCCTCCTACAGCAAATAAACTGACTCCTTTGCCTTTCGCTGTGCCACTTAATTGGCTGGCAGTCTTAGCCGCCTCCGGGTGAAATGCCGCCATACCAAGCCCTGCAATTGCCGTAAATAACAACGTAAGATAATAGTGAGGAGACCACAATGAGGCCAGCATCGCCACTCCTGAAACCAAACAGCCTACAGGCATAAGCCAAGGCCGGGGGCTTCGATCACTGAAATATCCAAATAAAGGCTGACTAACAGAGGATGTTAAATTCTGCATAAGAGCAATCGCACTTACTTGGGCATAGGTTAAGGCAAACTTTGCTTTTAAAAAAGGTAACGCTATTAATAAAGCACCTGAAGACAAGTCGGTAACACCATGAGCAATAGCAACAATCCACAAGGATTTGGGAAGTTTGGAAATAATGGAAAACAATATGATCACTCCTAAAGAAATATTAATATATATTTCACAATTGGTCTACTCTATAATAATAAAGACCTAATTGGGGTGAAATTTTACTTTTTGTAAGATCTTACCTACTCATTGCCAAAAATAAACGTATCTGAATAATTTGATGATAGATAGATCTCTAGTATCATATAAAATTGGTGAATAAGAGGGAGATAGTGCATGAGCTGGAATGATTTTTTACGAGATACTTGGCAAACAACGCTAATTTTTTTTACTTTATTGATTCTTACACGCTTACTGGACAAAACCCAAGTAGGACAGCTAACCTTTTACGAATATGTCAGTGGTATTACAATAGGATCACTTGCCGCCACTATTGCTGCATCCGATGCTGATAAAGTATGGAGTAATTATTATGATTTAATCTTATTTGCATTACTTACTTATATCATTTCCTTTTGTGCATTAAAAAGCAGACCATTCCGAACACTGATTGAAGGTTCACCCAGCATTTTAATCGAAAACGGTCGCATCATTAAAGAAAACATGAAATCTCTTCGTTTTGATCTAGACGAGCTGAATACTTTATTACGAAGCAAAGATGTAGTCGACATAAGTGAGGTGCAGTATGCAATTCTTGAAACAACAGGAGAAATGAGTGTTATTAAAAAATCAGCTTTTCAGCCATTAACTAAGAGTGATATGAATATTCATCTCCCGGACCCTAACCTTCCTGTAGAATTAATTATGGACGGGGAAATTATCGAAAAAAATTTGAAGAAACAAAATCTTACTCATGCCTGGCTCGAAGAACAATTATCAGCTCGAAATATTAAAAGTGCCTCTCATGTCATGTATGGAGTCATTGACTCAAAAGGACAATTATTCATAAGCGCTAAAGGCAGCCATCAAGATTAACTGAAAACGCATTTGGTTACTGCCATCTTAGCTGATAGATTAATAAAATCGCCATGCCGACTGCAGTAGCTGACTTAATTATAATACCAAAAATTTGACCTTTTATCACACTTTTAGCCACTTTTTTAGCTTGTGTTACATCTTTGGCTTTACTATACTCTGCTAGCACAGTAACAATATACGCTCCTAATAAAGCTCCTAACAAAGACCCGATAATCGGCAATACGGCAGTTCCCCCTATCCCTCCCACAATCGTACCGATAAAGGGAGCAAGCATGGCCCTTTTTGATGCTTTTTCTTTTTTGGCGCCAATTAACCCTGCCACAAATTCAATAATCTCTCCAATAATAAAAATACCAAATACAATCACCAAAACAGCATAATCCATCCTATCAAAATTATCATAATAGCCATATGCCAGCCCCGTCAATAAAATCAAGGTATTTCCAGGCAAACCGATTATGGTCATGACAACTCCGGCTAAGATGGCGAGAACACATAGTATACTAATGATCAGCCCTGTAGATTCCACAGGCCACACCCTTTCATTCAATGTTGTAATTTATACCATTCCCTCTTATCTTCTATTTTACCTTTTAACTAAATTATCGGACTTTTTCATATCACTTTCCTCTTCTTTATGTTACACTATAGATAAGCTAAGAATCACTCTTATCTTAACAATAAATGGGGGTGTAGTGATGTTTAATAAAATTTTAGTACCTGTTGATGGCTCTGAGGCCGCTTGGCGTGCCTTGGAATACGCCACTGCCTTAGGAGAAAAGTTTCATAGTACCATCACTATTGTTCATGTTGTTCAAGCTCATTATACACTACCAACCGTTGGAATCAATGGAGAAATTCCTTTTATTTCACTTAATATTCAAGAAGTAGAAGCAACAGGTTACAAAATCATTGAATTAGCAAAAGAGCGGATTGGTGACTACCCTACATTCGAAACAAACTTAGAGTTTGGTCATCCAGCAGAACGCATAATATCTTTGGCATCAAATAATGCCTATGATTTAATTGTAATCGGCTCCAGAGGCTTGAGTGGCATTAGCGAATTCTTTTTAGGAAGTATTAGTAATAATGTATCGCAATCTTCTCCTGTCCCAGTGATGATCATTAAATAGTCTATTCTTGTAATAAAAGCAGTCAGGATGGTTTAAGTATCCTGACTGCTTATTATATTAGGAACAAAAAATAATTAATAGGATTTTCTGATCCTTTTGTCTTTTATATTTCTTTCTAAAGCCAATTGAATTAATCGATCAATCAGATCGGTATAAGAAATACCACTGATTCCCCATAACTTAGGATACATACTTATTTTGGTAAAACCAGGAATCGTATTAATCTCATTAATCAAGACATTATGTTCTTTCGTTAAGAAAAAATCAACCCGAGCCATCCCTTCACAACACAATACCTGAACGGCTTTGATTGCCAGCTCTTGTACCAATGCAGCTATTTCTTTTGGAATATCCGCAGGAATTTGAATCGCAGCTCCTTGGTCGTCAATATATTTTGCAGTATAAGAATAAAACTCATGCTGGGGAATAATAGCACCCACTGCAGAAGCAAGCGGAATTTCATTGCCCAATATAGCACATTCAATTTCTTGCCCTTCAATACACTCTTCTATTAAAATTTTGTGATCAAAGGCAAAGGCTTCTTTTATCGCCGCAAAAAGTTCATCTTGCTGTTTCACTTTACTAATCCCCACTGATGAACCAAGACTGGCGGGTTTTACGAAAACCGGCAGTCCTAGCTGCTCCACTACAGTTTCAAAGTCTATTCCAGGCTGTTCCCAGTGCTGATATGTCAAACTCTTCGCCACTGGAATGCCAGCATCTCTAAGAAGGCGTTTGGCAAC
>JBEQCC010000325.1:0-4290 GCA_041639455.1 Pelosinus sp.
CCCAGGCAGTAGAAACACTTACAGAGGGTTTTGCCAATACTACGAAACAGGGCTGAATATCAGTAAGAGGCTGGAGAATTTCGCCCCGCCCTGTAGCTAACATGGTTCCTCCTTTTATACAAAAAGGCACATCAGAACCTAACTTACTTCCTAATAGTTCCAATTCCTGAGTGGTTAAGCCCAGCTTCCATAAACGATTCAGCCCTAATAATACACTGGCAGCATCCGTACTGCCGCCCGCCAAGCCGGCAGCCACTGGGATTTTTTTATCAATAAAAATATGTACACCGCTTTTCACTTGACAAGTCTCTTTTATAAGAGCAGCTGCACGATATGCCAGATTTCTCTGATCACAGGGCAAACGAGCAATTGTAGCGGTAATACTAATATTACCCGTTGACCTTTCTTCTAAACGTAGCATATCGGCAAGATCAATGGCTTGCATAATCATTTCTACTTGGTGAAATCCGTCTTCTCTCTTATAAAGAACATCTAACGTTAAATTAATCTTTGCATTTGCCTTTACCGTTAATATACTCATCTAATCATTTAATTGCTTTACAGCAATTTCTTCTTGCGCGGTTAAAACTTGATTACTATCCAATAAAATAATTAAGCGACCATCAATCTTACCTACGCCATTAATATAACTAGAATCTACAGCAATGGAAGCAGGCGGAGCTTCTACATCTGCAGCACTTAGCCGCACGACTTCTGTCACTGCATCAACGGTCACACCTACTGTTTGTCCATTAATTTCTACAACGATAATACGTGTATCATCATTATGCTCTGTAATAGGCAATTGAAACCTTTTTCTTAAATCGATAACAGGGATAATACGACCTCTAAGATTAATAATTCCCTCCATGAACGAAGGTGTCTGAGGCAATTTAGTGATTGGCAATAAACGGTTAATTTCCTGAACCTTCGTAATCGGAAGCCCATATTCCTCACTAGCCAGCTTAAATGTGACCAACTGCAATTCATCTTCTGCCTTTATATCTTCCATCTTTATATCTTCCATATGGCAATACACCTCCATAACTCATTAAAAGATCAAATTTATTATTATATTCGATATTATAGCGGTCTTTGCCTGCAAATACCAGTAATATTTTATACAATTATTTTGTCCAATCTCTTTATTTTGCATGTACTCCTCATTACTCCTGCAAGTTCTGCTTTAAGATGCGTGGCACCAGCCAAACTCAACTTACATATAATAACTAAAGATCTTGCAGGAGGTGTATGTTATGAATGTTCGCACGCTCTATTTATCTCACAGGTTAGCATCTATTGCCTTTGAAGAAGAAAGTGAACATCCCCTAATTGGGGAAATACAACAATTGTTACTCCATAAGAATCTATACCAGGGACCGATTCACCAGAAATATGATACCCAGACCATTCGTGGAATCACCTTATTTCAAGAAAAAGAAAACTTACCCGCAACTGGCATCATAGATCCTCTTACCTACTGCCGTTTGCATCAAGCAACTACCACTACCATTACCACCTTATCGCCAGCCGCCAAACGAGCGGATTTCTCTTTGCCAAGGGCTAATATTCTAATTACAACCTCGTCTCGTCAACTAACACTATTTAATGGCAATACACCAATACAACAATATCCGGTAGGTATAGGTAAACTAACAACTCCTACGCCACTGGGAAATTATGCAATTGCACTCAAAGTCATGAATCCTGGAGGCATCTTAGGAACCCGCTGGTTAGGTCTCAATTATGATTCTTATGGAATTCATGGCACAAATCGCCCCTGGCTGATTGGCACCATGGTTTCAAATGGCTGTATTCGCATGCATAATCAAAACGTAGAACAGATCTATCCGTTAGTAAAAGTGGGTACGCCTGTTTACATCCGGAATTGACTGGCATAAGCGTAAAACAATCTGATCCACCATCTGACATCTCCGGAGCATATAATTGAGGAGTGCATCTCGTTCCTCAATTTTAGGCAGCCATTCCTGGGGGATCGAATCTACTAGCTGGACTAAATCTTCTTTTTTAATCTCCCTAACTCTAGCAGTATAAGGAGTAAAATCCCCAGAAGCAAAAAAATAAGTCAACAGCCAACCATATGCTCTACGTCGATTTACAACAATTTTTTCTGCCAACTTTTCTAAGGTTTTGTTATTCCATCGTCCACGTACAAACAAATGGGAATTATCGATAGCGTATAGCACATAAGCAGAATCTTGTAAACGTACCAACAGATTTTTACGGTTCTTTGTTCGATCAATATTATGAAACATATGATCAAACAACATCACTCCTGCCATCGCGCTCTTATTGCTTGCCTTAGATAAATTCGTTCTTACAACATATTTATTACTCGGTATGTATCGACTTGCAAAATGAGTTTTAGCACATATGCCAGTGCCTCTCAGTGATTTATGCTTTTGTAAAACCTGCTCCTCAATCTGAATCAAATCACTTGGAGGGAAACACAGCTCCATACGTTTTCCAAACCAGCAGGCTATATATTCATTGACCAACACTTTCGTACCCATGGGATTATTTTGCAATTTAACGACATAAATATTGCCATCATCAGCACGAAACACGCGTGGTACGGTTACTCCCACTCCCACTGAGCCAAGATATTCAACAGCAGTAAGCACTCCTTTCCCCCCTCATTTTTTTATATGACAGAATCAATCCGTTTTTAAAAGCACATGATACACTATATGCCCCTACCCTAAAAATTATTTCTCTGCTTAGAACAAATACCGCACAATCTACTTGATCGCAAGCAGATTGTGCGGTATTTTAATGCACTCATTATCCCTTGGGTGCTGTTGGTACAGTACCAGTTCCAGTATCTGCTAGCCAGCTGGCAACCCATCCAGTAGTACCGCCAGAAAGAACTACTTTATACCAACCAAAAGCCTGTTCCTTAATCGTTACTCGTTCACCCTTATTGACCTTCGTTACTACAGGGAAATTGGTTCCTGGACCTGTTCGGATATTAACTGAACTACCCGTGATAGTAGCTGTTCCAGTAACCCCCATCTTGGTTCCAGCAGTCTGAGGAATCCCAGGACCTGTTACATACGTATTTTCATATCCATCATTTCCTGCTCCCGCTATAAAGTTGTTTTCATAACCAACAGCCTCAATGTCCCCACCACCAGTCTGAGATGCAGAAACAGTATAATCATCATCACCCATATTACCAGAAGCATAACTGCCGCTTTGAGAATTAGCGCTATTATATTCGATTTGACCATATTCAGTGGTTGGTGTTAGCCCATATACGTCCATTTCGGTGGTGGATATAACTCGTGCCCAAAATTTAAGAACAATGGTGATATGCACTTTGCGCCTGTTATGATGGCCCTGAAAATCATAATCTACATACTCAACAACAACATCTGCAGTAGCATCCATACCAGGTTCTGCGCCCTCAATTTCAATATCCCGTGTAAAGCGTACATGCTTTTTTTCAAACGCATGAACTGGCTGATTTGGTAAATCCGCTACATACATAACTTTAACTTCAAGGTCACCACGTATAATAACTTTGTTTCGAATAACGTCTACACTATCTATATCTACATCCTTGACATACACATCAATGATTTGTTCTATATCCGGTTTTGGGTCAGGGACTATCATATCAAACTCTACAACCTTTTGCTTCATCTCTGCACCTAGAACCTGTTCCACGGAAATAGTTTCCGGTCCCGGCTCTGGGCATCCGCACATCATATTTGAATCATCAATTGCTCTTTTGTCATCTACATCAGACTCTTGCTTTACTTCATCACTCATTAAACTCCCCCCCTTTTAGCAAATTAGTAGCCTGGGAATCATCCTTTAGGCTGAGTGGGCATAGTTGCATTGACACCGATTTGCACTTGACGATCAGCCATAACTTTGGCAACAATTTTAAGCACTACAGATACATCAAATTCTCGAGTCCATCTGTGGTAATGGTGATTTTTCTGGCCATTGTCATCACAATCATTATCACACTCATCATCACAATCATCATCATCATCATAATCGTCATCACAATCGTCATTGTGATTTTTGCAATTACCATTGGAATCATGATCACCATATTTGTACTTGTAAGCGCGGCAGTGCTCATCTACATCATAATCGACAAATTCTACAATAACATTTGCATCTGCATCCATACCTCTGCGTGCGCCAGGAATTTCGATGTCCTGAGTCCATTTAAAATGTTTAATTTCAACAGCATGCACTGGTTGATTAGGCAAATAAGCCACATAAATCGCTTTAATTTCAAATTCCCCA
>JBEQCC010000326.1:0-4312 GCA_041639455.1 Pelosinus sp.
AATTTCCCCTCTTAGTATTCAGGAGGATGGTGACGTTTTTGGATTTGCCGAATGAGCTGCTAAACAAAATTGTCGAGTTGCTTGACTATGTAACATATTATAATTTTTCCTTGGTTTATAAAAGCTCTTTCCTTGCCTTAGGGTTAGTCATTATTGATCAAATTATAAAATTTTTAGAGACAAGAAATGTCTCATATATAAATTCAATGATATTATATCATTTAACAAAAATGTCGTTTAAACATTTGCTTCGATTAAAAGTACAATTTTATAACAATAAAAATACTACAGAAATAATAAAGAATATTGATTTCGATATAAACAATGTTGCCAAAATATCGGATAGATTTGTTTTTTATATTATTGATCAAATATTTAAAATAATAGGAGGAATGCTAGGACTATTTATACTCGATTGGCGATTGGCTAGCTTAGTTATTTGCGTATTTCCCTTAAAATATTTTTTGGTTAAATATCTATCTAAAGTGAAAGAAAAAAGTATGCAAAGTTACATTGAATATAATAGCGAATTTTTTTCCTGGTTAGGTGATGCAGTTGAAGGAGTAAAAGAAATTAAAATATTTGAGCTATATAATAAAAAAACTGGTGAATTTATAGCTGGCCAAAGAAAAATTATTAGAATGAATATTAAGTTAGCAATTGTGGATAAAGTCAATGATATGTTTGAGATAATTCTAGATCAAATGTTAGTCACTTGTCTGTATATTATGGGAGCAATTATAATATTTAATTATGAATTTTCGATAGGAGGATTATTTGCTTTTATTACATATAGCATATATGTTACTGGGCCAATATCAGCTTTTATGAATGTAAAGTATAGTTTTGCAAATATGCTGCCATCTGCCAGGAGACTATTTGATTTCTTAGATACAAATAAATGTGAAGAAAAAAAGTTACTAGTAATGAATAATTCTGAAATCGATATACAAAGTACAAATGGAGAGATTGAATTTGAAGATGTTAACTTTTCATATGAAGAAGGTGGGAAGAAAATTCTTCAACAGATATCTTTTAAAATTGCTAAAGGAGAAAAAGTTGCAATCATTGGATCAAACGGTTCAGGAAAAACCACGATGATTAACTTGCTCTTAAGATTTTATAAACCGCAAAAGGGCAGAATATTAGTAGATGGAATTAATATCAATACTATTAAGCTCACAGAGTATAGGCGTTTGGTTTCGGCTGTAACCCAAAATCCATATTTATTTAATACTACTATATTAAATAATATTCTTATGAAGAAAGCTTATAGCAAAAAAGAATATGATGAAGCATTACTATACAGTCAAAGTGGTGACTTTGTATCAATACATGATGATTTCAAACAGAATATCGGCAATAATGGAGTGATGCTGTCTGGCGGACAAAAACAAAAACTAGCCATAGCAAGAGCCCTTTATAAAAACAGCAAAATACTTATATTAGATGAAGCAACAGCAAATTTTGATATTGCATCTGAAGAGAATTTGTTCAAAGCTATACAGAATACGTTCGTCGAAAAAACAATTATTTATATTACGCATAAAATTAATATTTTAAAGTATGTTGATAGAGTAATTTGGTTGGAGAAAGGAAAAATACATTATATTGGAACTTATGACGATTTATGTGAAACTATGTTATATGAAAAGCTAATGAAAAAAATGATGTAATTCAAATAAAATTTGGTTGCTAAATTGATGTTCCAGATAGAGAAGAGGCTGGTTTTAATGATGAATAAAGTTCACGTTGCTATTATTGACGATGGAGTAAACGAAGAAGTTTTTTGTACTGTGAAAGATTTAGTTCATAATATCGAAATAATCGACAAATCCAATATTGTTCAAGTAGCCGACAGTAATAGATACGAATTGAGTCATGGAACTATATGTGCCGCAATAGTGAAGAAATATGCACCTGATATTATCATGAGCAGCATTAAAGTATTACACAATATGAAAGGGAGCAAAGAAAAATTAATTACTGCAATTGAATGGTGCTTAGCCAATAATATTGATGTTATTAACCTTAGCTTAGGTTCAGAGGATTATAGGGATTATAGTGTTTTAAAAAGAATATCGAATTATGCATATTCTAAGGGGCTGTTTATAGTAGCTGCATCTAGTAACAATAATGTTATAACATATCCAGCATCATTATCAAATGTAATTGGAGTGAAATGTGACCAAAGTAAAATTTTGAAAACAGGACAATATGCTTTTTGCTATCATGAAATGGATAGGATAGACATTGTGGCAAGCAGTGTTGAGTGGCTTAATGATCAATATAACACACCTATATCCATTCCCCTAACTAATAGTTATGCAACTCCGTTAGTAACTGCTTTGGTTAGCAATATCGTATACAACTATGAAGTAAAAAAAATAGAATTTATTAAGATGCGATTAAAGGAAAATTCTAATAATGATGATAATAGAATATATAATCCATATTTCAATACAGCAGTAGATTGGGTAGATAAAGCGTCTTTAATTGAAATTGGAGAATTCGATCAACAAAATGACTATGAACTAGATATTGTCGATATATTTACCATAAACGAAAATGATGAGGTTCTAGCTGCAGCGAAACAATATTTAAATAGAAATAAAGAAAAATTAAGGCATATTGATACAATAATCATTCATGTTAGTAATAAATATAATAAAAGTATAGATGCCCAACAATTAATTGAGTATGGGAGTAATATGGAGAAAAATGTTGTATATCTAAACGATAATTACCAAAAAGATCTTTTTAATATCAACAATGTCAAAATATCGACTAAAATATTTCATCCAATCATTCAAGAGCAATGGATTTGCCAAATAGATTCTAATAAAAATACTAATATAGAGATACCAATAATAGTGGTATACAATCACAGTAATCAAAACATCTACAGCAATTTACAATTATTACAGTATTTTTTTAGGAATGATGGATACCATGCACTTACTATTACGCAGAATTGCAAAGGTTTGCTATATAATCTGAAATATATATCCCCCAATGTTTTATACGTAGGAGATACTGTAAACAATGCTTTATTGAAATACTTAGAAGAAACGTTTAATGCTGACATAATTATTATTGAAACTGATGATTGTTTTGATATAAGATGGGATAAAATCGAAAAAGATATTATTATAAATGTTTACTCTAAAACTATACATTTGGATGGAACTAATTTTACTCAAGATAAAATTCAAGATTTATATAATTATATAATAGAATATTTTTCACCCAAAGTAAGCGTCCAATAAGACAGTGGATAGAATCTGGGTATAATCCGTGGAAGGACAGTTGGGACGTCAGACGGTGCGAAAACACCTCTAATAAGAGTCAGGGTAAGAGTCAGGGGACGGTTCGTTGACTCTTGCGAATAGAAGTGATATAATACCTCTAAAAGCAAAGAGGGAGAGATTTGCATGCCACGACAAGGTAGGCAATTAAGTGAAAGTAAAATCTATCATGTGATGATCCGGGGAAATGCAAGAAAAGATATTTTTCTCGATGATGAAGACAAAACACGTTTTATAGAGATTCTAAGTGAAAAAAATAAGGATCGAAAATTTGCTATCTATGCTTATTGCTTAATGGACAATCATGTACATCTCCTAATCAATGAGGGTAGCGATGAAATCGGACGGATTATGAAAAGAATCAATATAAGCTACGCCTACTATTTCAATAAAAAATACGTTCGAACTGGACATCTCTTTCAAGATCGATTTAAAAGCGAAGGAATTGAAAATGATGCATATCTATTGGCGGCAGTAAGATACATACATAACAATCCAGTCAAAGCAGGGATGGTTAAAAATATAGAAGAATACAAATGGAGTAGCTATACTATTTATACAGAGACAAAAAATCAAAATAGTAGTATCGATAAGCGTTTTATACTCGAAATATTTTCAGATGATATCGAGAAATCAACGAAGCTATTTATAGACTACTCAAAAATACAGGATGATGGACATTTCATAGATGTACAAGAAGAGAATGTAGAAGGGAAAGCGATTCAAAGTGAAAATCAAGCAAAAGAATGGCTTATGCATTATCTAGTTAAACATAATATCAATACCGGTGATCTAAAGAATCGCCAGCAGGAAGATCTACGACGTGAGATTATTAGCATACTGAAAGAAAACTCAAACTTATCAATTCGTCAAATTGCTAAGTTATTGGATATAGATAGAAATATGGTTCAAAGAATAAAGTGAGTCTTAGAACCGTCCCCTGACTTTTCGAACAAGCATTAGCGACAAACAGCGCAAAAGGTTTAGTCGGTAAAGAATTTGAA
>JBEQCC010000327.1:0-4294 GCA_041639455.1 Pelosinus sp.
AAGTACGTAAATTAGTGACCATATTATTGCCATTTGCTACAATCCCATCAATAGCTGCCCGCGCCCGGCGGGCATCGGCTGCCACATTATCAACTGCGTTCAGTGTATCTTGCAGAGTCACTAGATTTTGCTGTGTTGCAGTCAGTTGGTTAATAGAAGATGATACCTCGGGATTTAATAATCGGATGATTTGCAAAGTGCTGACAAGGCTGCCCATAGCACGTGAAGAATTCGTCAATTGCAGTTGAATGGCACTGGTATCGAGCTTTGCTAAACCGCTTGTTGCTGCTTCAATCGTGGTTTCTGCCTTAGCCAAGCTGCTTAAAGTCTCTTCTACCGCAGTAATACTGCCACTATAACTATTTAGCACATTATTGGCAACGCCAGTCATATTTTGAGCATCTTGAGCAATTTTGGGAATTTGAAGAACCAAGCTTGATGTTTCTTTCAAGGCATTTCCCAATTGAGTGCGAGGATTGTGAAAAATAGCTGTTCCCACAAGATTTCCAATAACATTATTGATAACAGCATATCCTTGCCCATTGGCTGCTTGGGTTCCATCACCTTGTATAACCATCCCTTCAGCTGAGCCACCGCTCTTTACCATTGTTACTTTTACTAACACGTTTGCGGAATCCAGGGGTGCACCAGAAACAAGCTCACTGGCAGCCGTTCCCTGAAATGCAATGGTATCACCAAGCATAAATGAAACTCCAGCCGCTGGAGTAATATTAGCTTTGGTAGCAAAAGCAGTCAAAAAACGTTTTAGCTCGATCATCGAACTCACTAAATACACCATATCACTACTTTTGGTGTCCACGGAAACGCTTTCAGCGTAACCAACTGTCTTTTCCTCTCGTATTGCATTGGCAATCTGCTCACCTAAACGCATAGAGTTCTCAGGTTCACTACCAACTGGAAATGCAATATCAATTGTATGATACTGACTGAGTAATTTTTCAATCTCGGCATTGACAGAAGCCGATTTACTAATGGATTGAATAATAACAGTAACAGACCCACCATCACGAAAAGCAAATAGTACGCCATCAATCTGCATAATTTGTTCAATAATCGTATTTTTTGCTCCTTCTGGCACCGCCTTTAAGGTTACTCGTGGTTCAGTCATAATACTAATCCCCGAACGACCTGGAACACTGCCAAAAATACTGTCAATGCTTTCATAGGTTTGTTTTGTTTTATTCTCTGCTGGTAGACCCACTAAAAAACTGGTCAGCCCGTTTAAGGTTGGCCCCTCTTTTATTTTTCCCCCAGGAAAAACTTGTTCAATTACTTTTTCAATCTGAGCCTGACCATTTTGTTTCATCTCTTCTCTTACATTGATCAGCAAATCAAATTCTCCATAATCACCAACAAGAGTAGATATAGTTGCAGAAAAGTATGTATTGGCTGACATCGCAATTAGATTCGCCAAGGATGATCCAATGATAATACTAACAATCAAGAGTATCACAATATCACGGTTAAAAGAGTTGGAAAAGAAAGTACGCACAAATGTTTTACGTGTTTTAGCTAACACAGTTGCCACCTATACTCCCTCCTCATTACTTCCCCTGCTATTAGCAACGCTTTGCGTCCTTTAAGCAGCTCCAAACATTACCTAACCACAGAACCCCCCTGCTTTATGGTTCAATGTCCTTTCTTTATTTACAATAAAGAATACCTGCCGATATGTAAGAGTATCTGCAGGTTCTTCTTTTCTTAGTCATCAAAGAAGAAAGTTTTTAAAAGGCACTTTCTGATGCATGGTTAGAAGTACATGCCCATCCTCTTTCTATCAATAAAATGACTATTTAGTCAATTTATAAAACACGATCACCACCACTATTGAAACAATAACATATCCGATTTTACCACTTAGCAATACTTTCCACAGCACTACACCTGCATTGCAGCAAAAACAACTAGGTTCCGCTATAAACCTTAATCAAAAAATACTGCACACTTACACTAATTACTTTAAAGGGTTTTGTACTCAAATGGTAAATAATATTAATAATTAGATGATCTAAGCCATTTTGTGATTTGTTCAGTAATGAAGGAGGATATATGTCAATCAATACTAAATTTATAAATCGCTTGCAGCACTATCATGATCAAAAAGAAAAACAACTCAAGCGATTTAATCGAACCAGCAATATACGAATGCTAGTGTTTTTAATAGGCGCAGGAGTTACCGGCTTCTCATTTCTTAAAGCCGAATCCCTTTATGGGTATTCCGCCTTATTTTTATCCCTTCTTCTCTTTGGTTATTTTGTGTTCAAGCATCAAAAGATCACAAGAGAACTCAATAAGCTCATGTGCAAAATTAACATAAATGAAAAGTATCTTAGCCGAATGGATGGAAGCTGGATTGATTTTACAGATGACGGGCAGGAATTTATAGATCCTAATCATCCCTATACTAGTGATTTGGATATCTTCGGAGCAAAATCCTTGTTTCAGTGGATGAATGTTACTTATACTTTCCATGGCAGAAAGCAATTACGAGATCTTCTTGCTGCTCCTGAGAAAAATATCCCACTCATAAAAAAACGTCAGAATTCGGTAACTGAAATGGCACAAAAGGACAAGTTCGTAGAAGAATTACAATGCATAGGAATGCTTACCGCTGAAGTTAAGAATGATCCGCATACTTTGATTGCTTACGCAGAAGAATCCTCTCCGTCATATACGAATTTGCTGCAAATTATATTCTATATCGTACCTACAGCAACAATTCTAACGATGGTTTTATTTTTTAATGGCTTTCTGCTTTCGATTTATGTACCGCTCATTCTAATTATGATACAAATGGTAATTACAGCCATTGGATTTTCAAAGAATGCATTGACCTTATATACAGTGTTTCAATTTAAAGAGAAAATAAAAGCATTCCATCATTTCATTCGGCTAATTGAAAAAGAACGCTTTCAGGATGAACACTTAGTACACCTGCAAACAGAATTGTATCACGCTGAAAAATCTGCCTCACTGCAAATAAGACAGCTTGAAAGAATTGTTGCTGCAAGCGAGCTTCGTTATAATTTCATTTCATTTTGTCTTATGAACTTTCTCTTACTGTGGGATTTTCATTGTGTACTTGCATTAGAATGTTGGAAGAAAGAAAATGGTAAAATGATCCGAAAATGGCTTCAGATCATCGGCGAATTTGAAGCCATTGCAAGTCTAGGCGTCATTTTACAAATACATCCTCAATGGACTTTTCCAGATCTCGTTGAACAGGAGCTGGTATTTTCCGCAACAGACCTTGGCCATGCCTTACTCCTTGAAGAAAAAAACGTACGCAACAATATTGAAATCAAAAATACTCTCTGCGTCATAACCGGATCGAATATGTCAGGAAAGACAACTCTATTACGGACAATCGGAATCAATCTGGTTTTGGCTTATTGCGGAGCCCCTGTCTGCGCTGCTAAGCTGGAATGTTCCATTATGAATATTTTTACGTCTATGAGAATCAGCGATGATTTAAATAATGGTATATCTACCTTCTACGCCGAGCTGCTGCGCATAAAAATGATTATCGACTTTTCACATAAAAAGCGGGACATGATTTTTTTAATTGATGAAATCTTTCGCGGCACCAATTCAATCGATAGACTCATTGGAGCTACCAGTGTGTTAAAAAATTTAAATAAACCATGGGTGATTGGACTCATTTCCACCCATGATTTTGAACTCTGCAATCTAGAGGATGAGGCTGGTAATAAAATCGTGAATTATCATTTTACCGAAAACTATGTAAATAATGAAATACAGTTTGATTACAAGCTTCGCAGTGGGCGCTGCACAACTACCAATGCGAAATATTTAATGCGAATGGTAGGCATTGAATTGTACGATGCCGAATAATGATTATTAGTCAACAAATGGAGTATAGGGACGAGCAGCTTTCATAAAAAGCAAGCGAATCCCTATACTCCATTTCTAATGTATCCTATTTATTTCAAAACATCTCGTCTTAGAATTTTTTGACGAAGGAACTTAATATCGTTTTACCGCTGGCTATCACCATATCGCCAAAGCCCTTATTATTTGCAAAAATTTCATCTAAAGCCGCCAGTAATTTATCAAGCTGCTCATAAGATACGATTAGAGGCGGTTCTAAGCGTATTACATTCGGATTATTCAACGTATAAGCTGTAATAATCCGATGTTTATTTAAAAGCTCTCCTGCTACCATAGCACCTAAATATTCACTGGCTAATTTTTCTAAGGCTCCCCCTGTCAGTCGATTGAGCAGTCCCTTCTCCGGCTGAGCAAATTCAAG
>JBEQCC010000328.1:0-4292 GCA_041639455.1 Pelosinus sp.
ACAAAAAATTGTTATAAATTTTTAGTATCGTCAACTTTTTTTATTATAATAATTTATAATAAAAAAGTTTGAAGTAAAAGTCAAACTTTTGAAAATTGTTTATTTATAGACTATATAAATAAAGTTTTAAAATACATGAATAGTCCTCCTATCAATTTTTTTATAATTATATCATTATACTTTTAAAGTTTAAACTCTATATACGAAAATAAATATTCTATAAGGCAATCGTCAGCAAACTCACCGCTATGCTCCATTCCTGACAGACTAACAATCGAAAACCCAGGCTAAAAATTAAGCGACTCTTTTTTATAATTCAAAAGAGTCGCTGCTAATTATTATGCAATTGCATTTTCTTTCTTTGATTTTATTTCTGCATTATTTTTTAACTCTCTACTTACCCAATAAAGGGGCCGTTGCTTTACTTCCTCAAATATGCGTCCGACATATTCACCAATAATGCCTAATCCCATCAATTGAATGCCTCCCAGCAGCAGGACACTGGCTGCAATTGTAGCCCACCCTGGTACCGCTTCGGTTGTAAACAATTTGATATATACTACATTCACAGTTACAAGCAGACTAAAAAAACCAGTCAGCACTCCTAAATAAAATGCCAATCGCAAAGGAACCTTTGAATAGGCTGTGATACCATCTAAAGCAAAATTTGCCATTTTTGCAATCGAAAACTTTGATTTTCCAGCAAAACGTTCCGGTGCCACAAACTCAATATACGTTTGCCGATAGCCAATATCGCTGATAATCCCCCGAATAAACCTTGCTTTCTCCTTAAAACTCTGCAGTGTTTCCACTGCCGCTTTATCAAGCAAGCGAAAGTCTGATCCGCCTTCTGTTATATGAATATTGGACATCTTATTGATTGTGCGGTAAAACATCCCTGAGGTAAATTTTTTAAACCAAGATGCCCCTTCCGTATTTTTCCGAACCGTTTGTACAATTTCAAATCCTTCTTCCCATTTACGGATTAGCTGTGGCAGCATCTCGGGGGGATGCTGCATATCCCCATCCATGGTAATAACCGCATCTCCCCTGGCATGATCCAGACCACAGGTCAATGCGATCTGATGTCCAAAATTGCGAGCCAGCAAAATTCCATAAACCCGGCTATCCTGCTCTGCCAGTTTGTCCAATATAACAGCCGTTTTGTCAGTAGAACCATCATCAACAAAAATCAGCTCAAAAGAATATCCCGTAGACTCCATATGTTTACAAACAGCTTGATAGAATACTTTCATATTCTCCTGCTCATTAAAAACAGGCACGACAATTGAAATTAATTTCATATTTGTCTCTCCTTTCCAAAAACATCTGTGGCATTGTATTGATATGCCGTGTTTCAACTCTATCTATTATAACCGTTAATTCTGAAAAAAAAATGAAAACACTCTTATGTTAATAGAAAAAAGCCCTCTGCTATCAGAGAACCGACAAAAATAAAACATTTTGAACCGCGAAGGCGCGAAAATTTCAAGACTGAATTCGAATATGAACTATTCATAATACCTCTTCGCACCTTCGCGGTTCATTTTTTTCTTAACACTTACATTTATTTATCAACAAAACCTATTCTTTCTGACTATAAAAAAGCTTCTAAGCAATTGTAGTATCGATTTGAGATTTCACTTTCTTATAGGTTTCTAGAATCAAGGCAAATAAAGGACTTGTACTCGAAATTCCAGTATATTTTTGAATTGTTGCTTCAATACCATTTTCTTTTATATGGTTTTGTATTTCCGCAGCTTCAGGATCATCCTTAGAATCAAAAAGTAAGGCAGCAGCAATTATCAATGATAAAGCGGAAGGTGTAATACCATACTCTAATGCTTGGAGCGCAGGCCCTACCAAGCGATCTTTTGCCGATAATTTTCGAATAGGAGAACGCCCTACTCGGGTAACTTCATCCGATATATAGGGATTTTTAAAACGTTCGATAATTTTATGAATATACTCTTCATGCTGCTTACTGTCAAAATGATGTTTTGCGATTAACAGCGCACCCGTTTCGTGCAGCACCTTTTCTGTGATATCCAGCACATACGAATTTTGAATTGCTTGATCAATGCTCCCTAATTTAAGCAAATAGCCAAGATAGGCTACAGCCGCGTGACCGGTATTGACGGTAAACAGCTTTCTTTCGATAAATGGTCCTAAATCACTTACATAGGTGATTCCTTCAACCTGGGGCACAGCACCTAACACCTGTGACTGATTAACAACCCACTCATAAAAAGGCTCTACGGTAACCCATAGCTTATCGTCATGCTTTTGCAAGGGAACAATGCGATCTACAGCAGCATCAGGAAAGCCAATAACCAGCGCTGCCTGTTTTTGTTCTTCCTCACTAAGAGATTCATAAACAAACGATTTTAAGGCTGAACTTCCGCCAATCATGTTTTCACAAGCAATCACATTTAGAGCTTTGCCTTCTGCCTTGATTCGTTTTTGAATCCCTTTTGCAATGACAGGAGCGATAAACTTTAAAATATTCGGTCCAACAGCTGTTGTTACCAAATCAGCCGAAGCGATGGCTTCTGCGACAGCCTCTTCATTTTTACTAAGTAAGGCAACTACATTATGAATTGCAAATGTAGTTTTTTCCTCACTGGCAAGAGACACCGTATATTCTTGGCGTCGATTGATTTCTGCAACTAATTCATCACTTACATCAACAAAGCATATTTTATAGTCCGCTTGATGCAATAATTGTCCAATGAAACCTCTGCCAATATTACCCGCACCAAAATGTACTGCAAGCATATCCTCAGCCCCTTTTAAAGATTTCAATAATTTCTTCTTTGTTCGTAGCATTAATAAGAGTTTTGACATTTGCTTCTTCCGAGCAGACAATTGCGATATTCGAAAGAATCTCCAAATGCTCATTACCAATTCCGGCAATACCAATAATCAAATACGCGATATTACCATTGCCAAAATCCACACCATTAGGTACTTGTATAATGGATATCCCTGAAGATCTTATAAATTCTTTTGACTCATTTGTGCCATGAGGAATTGCTACACCATTACCAATATAAGTCGTCATCAATTCTTCACGCTCAAACATCTTCTTGATGTAATCGTCAGTCACATGCTCCCCTTGAACAAGGAGCTGCCCGGCTAAAGTGATTGCTTCTTGCTTATCTGAAATCTTAGCATCCATTACAATTTTATCGGCAGAAAAAATAACGTTTTCCATTTTACATATCTCTCCCTTTTATTTTTTTAATAATATATGCGTATAAATCTTTTAAAAAGAATGAACGTATGCCTTCCGCCTCTTTTGCGGCTAATACTGCTATAATCTCGTCTTCTACTAATAGGGAACTGATTTCACTTAAGATTTCCAAGCCCTCTCTGGAAATATTGGCAGGTGCCAGAAGCAATAATAGCTTATCAACATTGGTAAATTTATTATCCATAGATTTAATAATAATTGGTTTTTCCAGAAAGTATAGCATTAAAGCCGGCTTTAAAACGTTTTTATTTCTACTATGAAATAATGCTAGCTGTATATTGGAAATCCCCAGACCGCCTAATTTTTCTCTTTCTAATAAATTCTTTATCATTTCCTGTTTATTACTGATGATATGATTTTTCTCAAATTTTTCACAAATCAAACCTAATATGTCTTCGATATTCATATTATGATTATTTATGCTATGACAAGCAAAATTCTCGATAATTTCAATACTATGGCTAATATAAGACTGATACATTCTTAATGTTCCTAAAAAATCATCCTCTTGTAAAGGCGAAGTGGATTTGGCATTTTGCTTACAATCGGCTAAACTGTCTAGATAGAGAGTGATATGCTTAATATCATCTTTTGTTAACAAGGGGCTAACCAAAATATATTCTTGAGAGGGAATAGATAAATGAACGGTTGAAATGATAATGTCATACTCGCTTTTAGGGGTTTTCTCCACATCAAACATGGAGATGTTTTTTGTGTAGCCAATATCGGGTAATTCTTTTTTGATTCTGCTTGCTAATATTTTTGATGACCCGATACCACTTGCACATACAACCAGTGCATGATACTGCTTACGGCATTCACTCCGGCTTCTCTCAAGAGAAGCACCGATATGCATCACTAAATAGCCAATTTCTTCATCTGGAACAGACAACTCTGTAAAAATAGCATCGACTGCTGCTTTCACAATCTGAAACAAATGATTGTACCGGCTTTTAATTTCATCCAGTAAGGGGTTACGAATCTTCATATTCTTTTGAAGGTCGTTGCCGTTCTTCCCAAGTATTTCATAATCCAC
>JBEQCC010000329.1:0-2720 GCA_041639455.1 Pelosinus sp.
TCTGCACAGTGGTGGGAGCATCCCGATTATGATGTTTTGCCGCCAGAAGTTCATTTGATGGCAGTTTCTCATTACTTAAATATGCTTGATAGGCAAAGAGATATCGTTACGTCTCATGTTGTTTTTGGTGGTAAAAATCCTCATCCTCACTATGTAGTTGGCGGTATGCCTTGTTCTATTTCTATGAATGAGATGAATGCACCAATTAATACGGAACGTTTAGCAGTGGTTGATGCATCTATTAATATGACCATTGCTTTGAATAATTATTTTTATATACCTGATGTACTTGCAATTGGCGAGATTTATATTAAACAAGGTTATGTTGATGGTGGGGGGCTTGCCAAAGAAAGAGTAATTGGCTTTGGTGATTATCCTGACGAAAAATATTCGGGAACTTCCAACGGGGATTTTCACAAAAATTTACTGCTGCGCTCAGACGGAGTGGTAGAAAATTTTGCTCAAGGTGTAGATAAAGCAATATTTTATCCTTTTGAAGCCAAAGATCTTTCCGATCCCGAGGTATTAACAGAAGGGGTTGAACATTCTTGGTATGATTATCCTGAAAAAGATAAAAATAAGGATTTGCATCCATGGAATGGTGTGACTAATCCTAAGTTTACCGCCCCTAAAGAAGGGAGTAAAACGGATTGGAAGTATCTTGATGAAAATGGTAAATATTCCTGGATTAAGACGCCTAAATGGAGAGGGAAAATGGCTGAAGTTGGACCTCTGTCTCGTTATATTATTGTATATACAAAGGTGAAACAAGGAATTATTACAGAGCCTACTTGGGTGGAGAAAATGATGGTTGATCAAGTTGATGCAGTATCTAACATGTTAAATTTACCACCAGAGAAATGGTTGTTATCTACGGTTGGCCGTACAGCAGCAAGAGGATTGGAATCACAAGTAATGGGATACATTAGTAAATATTATCTTGATAAATTAATAAACAATATTAAAGCTGGTGATACTTCTGTTGCGAGTGTTGATAAATGGGAGCCTAGTACTTGGCCGAAAGAGGCTAGAGGTGTAGGGCTTGTAGAAGCACCCCGTGGTGCATTGAGCCATTGGGTGATTATTAAAGATGGAAAAATTGATAATTATCAAGCCGTTGTGACATCTACATGGAATGCTTGTCCAAGAGATAGCAAATCTGGTTATGGTGCCTATGAGACAAGTATGATGGATACTAAAGTGAAAATTGCAGATAAACCATTAGAAATCTTAAAAGTTATTCATTCATTTGATCCTTGTCTGGCTTGTGCCACTCATTTATATGATGCTTCTGGGCGCGAACTAACGGTTGTGCATAGTGATCCGTATTTGAGACTTTAGGAATTGGTAGGTAAGGGGGGAGTATAGTGAAAGTTCGTACTGTAACAGTTTATTACGTTTTTACCATTTGGACGCGAATCTTTCATTGGTTAATGGTAGGTGCTATTGCGGTTTTATTCTGCACGGGCTTATACATTGGGAATCCTTTTTACATTGGCAGCCAAGGGATGGAACCAACTTTTGCGGTTAGTAACTGGGCGTCGATGTCAAACATTCGTTTTATTCATTTTGTTGCAGCTTACATACTAATGGCATCGTTTATATTCCGGATTTATGGTTTTATCCTCCACAGAGGAGACCGTATGTTGCCTAAGCCTTGGACAAAATTATTCTGGACAGGTATGGTAGATATGGGCTTACATTACAGCTTTTTGCGCTCTGAGCATCGTCCTTATCTAAGAAATTCAATGGCGCGTGCAGGATATGGCGGAGTGTATGGCATGATATTTTTGGAAGCTTTCACTGGTTTTGCTATGTATGGGCAGATTAATCCCAATAGCTGGTTATCCAAGTTGTTTGGACCTCTCAATCATTTGCTTGTGAATGAATATATTGTTCATATGATTCATCATTACGTAGCATGGATGATCATTTTATTTGTAATTATTCATGTGTATATGGCAACAAGAGCAGATATGAGTGAAAAATATGGTGAGATATCGGCAATGTTTTCCGGTGTAAAGTTCTATGATAAAGAGCCTGATGATATAGGAGACCTTAAAAAATGAAACAGATCACGGTTTTGGGGGTTGGTAATATATTAATGCAGGATGAGGGGGTTGGTGTGAGAGTTGTAGAACAACTTTTAAAACAATACTCCTTTCCTCAAAACGTTCAGATCTTAGATGGTGGCACACTTGGCATGGAGTTACTCAGGTTTTTAATTGAGACAGATAAATTGATTTTGGTAGATGCTGTAGCTGGGAGTTTGCCGCCAGGATCTCTTTATCATTTTCAAAACAACGAGGTTAAAGCATATTTTAAAGAAAAAGTATCCATGCATGAGCTTGGCATTCAAGATGTCTTAGCGATAATGGATGTAATGGAAAAACCTCTACAAGAAATTATGATACTGGGAGTGCAGCCATTAACGGTTGATATCGGATTGGAAATGACTCCTACTGTAGCTGAAAAAGTAGATGAGATAGTAGAAAAGATATTACTAGTGCTTCATGAATGGCAAATAGAGGTAGTGAAAATTAATGAGTAAGGAAATGAATCAATCACCCAAGGTCAGAGCGATCTTATTAGAAATCTATGGTGCGTTGCAGCGTTTTATTGACACTGGTGAAACTTGGAGTATTTTCATTAATAAAATGTCTTTTGTATTGGAGGAACGACAAGAAATTCGTGATTTTCTCGGGACTGGTCATATTAAG
>JBEQCC010000329.1:2730-4269 GCA_041639455.1 Pelosinus sp.
AATTGCTAGAGAGCGCTGAATCAGCTGAATGGATAGAGAGTGGTATAGCGGGGATATGGTATGGGGTCCATTACGATCAGACGAAGAATCCTATCCTAGAGACGATTGAGATTGGAAGATTTCCTCAGGTAGCTTCTTCGCAAATTGAAGATGTACATAGAAGTTTAAAAAAATTAAAACTTGGGTTAAAAGGTAGGGAATGAGAAGCTCATAAAGACTTTTCGTTCCCTATTTCTTTCCTTTATATTTTTTTACCTAATGGATAAAGTAGAATACTTTTTTGTATACTAAGACTGAAAAAAGGAGGTGGATTCATGTTAGCTGGTGTAAAATGTACAGTTTCAAACTGTAAGTATTGGAAAAGTGATGAACATTGTGATGCCTCTGCAATTGAGGTAAATGTAGAGGGTGGAGGAAAAGTTGCTAATCAAAGTGAGCAAACAAACTGTAAAACCTTTTATCAAAAATAGTCATAGTAAAGATAAAACCTGGTATAATCCAGGTTTTATCTTTACTATGGTATACATCTTTCTTAAACTTCATATTAATTATGGAGGGGTGAGGGAGTATGAATATTAAAAATTTGTATGTAGTATATATAAAGGATGATAAAAAAGAAAAGATTAAGATCGAAGACTATCGGATAAATCAGGAAACAGGTCATAATGATCTATTATTCACTATAGGGAATGAAAAGACTTGGATTGATGCTCATGATGTTGTACTATATAGGGATCAAGGCAGTGTATTTTGCTGGAAGGATCATCATGAAGGGATGTATATAGAATTAAATCAGACGAATTTGGTATGTCCTGTATGTGGCTGGTGGAAATGCGGCCATTGTGGTTCATGCTATTGTAATAAATTCTAACCTTTGTATAATGTATAGAGGATAAAAAGCAAATTATATAGAATTGTTTATATCTAAAAATGTAATAACAGAGAGGATGATAAATTTGTTGCGTGGTATCCGAGGCGCTACAACAGTAGTTAAAAATGAATCCACTGAAATTATTGAAAGAGTAACAGAGCTTTTAACTACGGTAGTACAAGCTAATGAATTCGAAATAGAGGATATAGGTGCTGTTATTTTTAGCTCGACTCCAGATATTAATGCTACTTTTCCAGCGATTGCTGCTAGAAATATAGGGTGGACGGAAGTACCATTATTTGGAACACAAGAAATTGATAGCCCAAACGGTGTACCTCAGTGCATTCGGGTACTTATATTATTAAATACAAATTTGCCCCAAAGAGACATTAAACATATTTATTTAAGAGAAGCAGTAGTGTTAAGACAGGATCTTAAGCAGGAGAATCATGCATTGGAATCATAAAGGTGGGCAGCTAAGAATCGAGGCGAGAAAATGAAATCAATCTCAATTGTTGTACCTGTGTTTAATGAAGAAGAGAACATTCAGTTTTTTTATCAAGAAGTTTGCAAATATATGGAGCCTCTACCGTATTGTTTTGAAGTGATTTTTGTAGATGATGGATCAAAAGATGCGACTCCTTTCATATTGGAAAGATTAGTTCAGC
>JBEQCC010000330.1:0-4213 GCA_041639455.1 Pelosinus sp.
ACACCAGCAAAAAGAAAACTTACACGCTCTCTTAGAAAAAGCGAATTATGATGCTGCTATAGACTTGGAACGATTAACTAAGCTCTCGGAAAGAATTAACACTGCACAAAAAAAATTAGACAAAGCATCATTTGCATTGTCTAAGGAAATACAACAGGAAGAAAGTAGAAAAGATATTATCCCTAAAATCGAAAATTTTTTAAAAACCTATGAGAAATCCAATGACCCTACAGAAAAGAATAAATTGTTGAAATTAATTTTAGAGCATGCTACATACAGAAAAGAAAAATGGCAAAAAGGAGACACATTTACATTGGTCTTACGCCCTCGTTTACCGCGATGATTATCGAATCGTTACTCATACCGATACATATAAAATGTTAATTCATTACCTTCCTTATCTACGCCGATAGGATCATATAAACTAACTTCGGCACGAGTTCGCCGGGTGCTTCTTAGATGCATTAATATCTCATTTGCTATTCTCACATAACGGCTCAGCAGTATTTCCCTCAGTTTCAGTAATTCCACCACCGTTGCCCTGGTGGAATTCTTCTGGCGGTAATTCAATACCACCGCTGTCATCAGAGCCAAATAAATGCACATGAACATTCTCGCCGTCCCAAACCACCTTTTTCACAAAGGTGCGAAGAGCGGCGCGTTTTTGTTCAACGCTCATATCGTCTATCGTATCCCTAAAGTTTGTGAGCATCTGACGGATAATATCAAACTCAATATTAGAAAGGGTATGACTGGTTGTAAGGCTCTCCATTTCAGCAATACGGCTTTTCATCATTTCACCCTCGCCATGTAGCTCTTCAATTTCTTTAACGATATACCCCGCGGCTGCTGTACCAGCCGCTTCTGAGAGTGACGCTACCCGCCCGGCAATCTTCTTTTCATTCTCCACAAGCGCACCGTGCAGACGATCTAAATTATCGTCATATTCTTCACGATTGCCTTTCAGTTGTTTTTTACCTATCTCAAGCTGACGGATAAATTCTGAACTCTCTGCACCAAGTCTTTTTATTTCTTCACACACAACTCGATCAAGCATATTTCCGTTAGCATTCTTCATCTTGCAGACATGAGAACGGCTCTTTTCCTTCATGGCACAAAGGTAAGAATAAATAAACTCTCCTTGTGCATCTAGGCGTTTACTTAGTTTAGGACGCATATAATCACCGCATGTGCAAAATAAAAGACCGGAAAGAAGTGCAATATTGCTTCTGGGTTTACGGAAGGACTTAGAACGATTCTGCTCTAAGCATTCCTGAACCAGAATCCATTCCGCACCTTTAATCAGACCGTTATGCTTCCCCACCGCCACAATCCATTCTTGCATTGGCCGTATTTGGTTAGCCTTGCCAGATTTTTGAATGGTACGGTTATACGCCATAACGCCATGCATGCTGTCAAAACTTTCTTTTTCGGCAAATAAATCTACCTCATTTTCGATTAAGTAACGATAAGCGTCCTCGTCAGCAATCATATATACTGGATTGGTAAGGATATTACGAAGAGCAAAACGGGTAAATAATTTTTCATTTTTTGTTTTGTAGCCATTTTGAATAAAGTAAGTTTCTGTTTTAGTCAATGAATTAGTTTCCAAGAACACCTTGTAAATCTGTTTGATGATATCAGCTTCTTCGGGAATGATTTCTAACATACAGGCTTTTTTAATTTTTCCATCTATTGTTACATCCTTCACTTCTTCAGACTTATACCCTGTGGGCGATGTACCACCAAGCCACCGGCCGGTTTTAGACAGCTCATGCATATTATCACGTATACGCTCGGCTATCGTTTCACGCTCTAGTTGGGAAAATACAGAAGAAATATACATCATTGCTCTGCCCATAGGAGAGGAAGTATCAAATTGTTCCTTAATAGAAATAAAGGAAACATTCAAACCGTCCAATTCCTCAATCAGCTTGGCAAAGTCACCTATGTTACGGCTTATGCGATCAAGGCGATAGCAGACAATAGCAGAAATTTTTTTTGCCCTTGCTTCAGCCATCATCTTCTTAAACTCAGGACGCTCCATATTGCCTCCCGAAAATCCTTCATCTTCATATATCAAGATACCTTCGTCATTGCAATTTGGGTAACGGGGACGGATATACTGCTTGCAAAGCTCGATTTGATTTTCTATACTCTCACCTTTGCCTGTATATCTAGATTTACGAGAATAAATGGCAATCTGTTCCTCTGTATTTTCTTTTGTTTGCTTCACTTCACACCAGCCCTCTATGTTCTATATTATCATTTATTATAACACAGCGTCCGCAATATTAAAAAGGACAAAAGATAAGCCGCTGATCCTAAAATGAAAGATGAAAGAAAAAACCTCCTATGGTAGGATATCACTTTGAAGGATTGAGGCCATTTTTCGTCGTTATAGGTGATACGTTTCTCCCCTATTAATCCTAAACACCTAAATACAAAAAAATTACCATTTACTCATAAATAAGAAATAGTGATTCAATTTACTATCAACTATTTGCTCTTCAGTAAAAATCAGGTTTTACATGGTTGAGGCGAGGAAAATCTTGAAAAATCAGAACAAAAAAGCCACTAACTACCTTAAGCCCAGGTAATTAGCGCCTTTGTAACTCTTTTAAAAATCGGGATTTAGATTGTGGAGGCGAGCCGTATCAGTCCAAATCCACTCATTTTACTTTATGTCTAAATATCATCGTTTGCGCGAATTATTAATTATCAAGCCAAAGGCATTTAACAACTATATGTAATTAGTTTTTCCCCAAGCCAGTAATCCTCCAGAGGAATTCCGTATTCCTTTGGATTTTTCAAATGATAGTTTATACCTTTATAAACGTTTTCTACTTTTCAGCTTTCATGGTCGTACCCCTCTTCTTCTACGTCATTATAGACTAATAAAGAATTTACTCCACAAATAGAGTAATTCTTCACCTCAGCTATATTGGAATTATTCGACTGAGCATTTGCTATACTTTCATAACTTTTAATTTCATATTTAGAAGTCCATTGCGTTCTTAGAAGCGGATTTTGATAAGCAGCTCTCCCAAATTCTTTCACAAAAGCAATTTTACCAATATTATATGTATAGTTACCATTAACAAATTCCTAGAGAGACAGCAATAAAACATTGACATGTAACTTTAAATCGTTTACAATTTAATTGCAAACGATTTAAAGTTACATGTCTAAGATAGGAGGAGCTTTTATGAGTATTTATCAATTTTCAGCAACTACAGTAACTGGAGAACAACAATCCTTAGAAGAATATAAAGGTAAAGTTGTCCTTATCGTCAACACAGCTAGTAGGTGTCGTTTTACCTCACAATACCAAGAATTACAAAAGCTCTATGAAACCTATGGCAAAGATTATTTTGTTATACTAGCTTTTCCCTGTAATCAATTTTTAAACCAAGAACCTGAAACCAATAAAGAAATTATAAATTTTTGTCAAATTAATTTTGGAGTAACCTTTCCGGTTTTTGCAAAAATTGATGTCAGAGGATCTAAGGCTGATCCCTTGTTCACCTATCTTAGCAAAAAAGTCCCTGGACTACTGGGAAATTTCATCAAATGGAATTTTACAAAATTTTTAATTGATAGCAAGGGTGAAGTTTATAGTCGCTATGCTCCAACTACCCCACCAAGTAACTTAACAGCTGACATTGAAGAACTACTCATACAAGCAAAAGATCATGAACAATAAGGATTATTTAAAACTAGATAACCAGCTGTGTTTTGCCGTCTATACCTGTTCCAAAGAAATCATTCGTCTCTATCGACCATTCCTTGATAAACTTGGCATTACCTATACTCACTATATTACCTTATTAGTCTTATGGGAAACAGATCCTATTCCCTTTAAGAAATTATGTAATCATCTGTATCTAGACTCAGGGACTATGACACCTGTTTTGAAATCCATGGAAAAAAAAGGATTACTTACCCGAAGCCGTATGGAAAATGACGAAAGGCAAATCAGCATTTCCCTCACTCAGCTAGGACGTGAGCTCAAAGAGCAAGCAGCCACCATTCCACTGCAGATGTTATGTAGAACACAATTATCACCTGAGGAGGCCAATACACTCAGAGACACCTTACACCGTTTACTTAAACGATTACCACAAGCATAATATTAATACAAAAAATATTGGGAGGAAATTGAACATGAATTTATTAGGAGTACTCAAAGGCACGGAATTGGAAAAACACG
>JBEQCC010000331.1:0-4246 GCA_041639455.1 Pelosinus sp.
ACATTCCTGGGCGTTTACGTACAGCTTCTAAACCTTCTAATACTTGTATTTGTTCCGCCCCATAATTACCATTGCCTAAAACTTCTTCCTCGTTACTCATTGCTAACCTCCAACTTAAAATCAACTCATAGAGTATTATAAAACAACTTTTATATGATCTATCTTAAATATTTTCATAGATATGAAAATCAATTGCCCTTTTCTTTAATGTTAAAGATGAAATAGCAGACAGATATACTTTATTCGTAGTAATAATAAAACTCTTGGGATCATTTTCTGAAACATCAAAAACCTTTTTCTCATCGCGCATTTTCTTAATAAATTCTTTATTAATACCTGATCGTTTTGATTTTAGATCAGTAATAGAAATAACATCACGCAAAGGAACGACCATATCGGCTCCCAGGTGTAAAAACATTACTTTTTCCTCCTGAACTTTTCTAAGGTTTTATTGATAATTGCATCATTTACAGCTTCAATCTTAGCTCCTGTAGTTAGCATTATAAAACTCATTATTTTAAATTTATCATTATCTCCTTCTTGGATATCTCGGCTAATGAATGCAGTTAATGTATATTTAGCTTGCTGAAATTCCTCTTCTGTACAAGTAATATGTTCATATAATTCAGCATAGCGTATCCATGGTATTTCTTTTAGCGTATTTATAATAGTATACAGTAATTTTTGCTTTTTATTAAGTGTACAAGCAATACAATAGATTTCTTCCGGCGGACATAAAACAGTACAACTGGCACACTGGTGCCAGTTATGCTGTTTTTTTATTTTTTTTAAAGCAAAGTCCTTACGCATAATGCGCAATATTTTTTGCTTTAAATATTTATCACTTATATGATTACTGGTTTCCTGCATAGTTTGTACATCATATTCATCTAATTTAACCTTACTTAATTGGTATTTTATATTAGGTATTGTATTTATAGCAGTATCTTCTTCATTCTGGGAATTACTAAAATATCCTGCTTGAAAACGAATATCAAAAATAAGTTTATAGCCAATAAATTGATTTATTTTATCAATAATGCTTTCTTTCATCATGGATAGATGATGAGACCATACAGAACTATTCACACTAACCATTAGCGTTCCTTGCTGAACAGAACGAGCGTATGCATTGGCAGCGATATCATCACCGACGATTTCTGACCAATGTACAATAACAGATTGGTCGTTGTATGGCTTCTGTAAGCCTAAGTTTCTGATCGTATTTGATACTATATCTTTCATTTTTTGCATAGCAATCACTCCACTATAGTACCATTTTCTACATGAAAATATTTTCCAAATTGCCAATCCGGAAAATATTTTTCTTCCGTGGCCGTAATGATGGTTTGGACACGATCTTTGATAAAAACTAATAAATGTTCCCGACGGGTTGCATCCAATTCACTCATCACATCATCCAGTAATAAAATGGGGTATTCTCCCGTTTCTGATTTAATAAATTCCAACTCTGCTAATTTTAATGACAAAACTCCTGTACGTTGTTGACCTTGGGAGCCAAATGTTCTTAAATTTATACCATTCACTGTGAGAATTAAATCATCTTTATGAGGTCCAATACTTGTGCTGCCACGCCAAATATCGTTTTGTCGCTGCTGCACTAATTTAGCCTTATACTCTTTTATCAGATTTTCAGCTCCCATTTCGGTAATTTCATGCTTATGATACACAAGAGTCAAATTTTCTTTACTTGCTGTTATTTTGCGATGCATTAAATTCGCAAGCATAGCTAATTTCTTAACTGCCTCTTGTCTTTTCATGACGATTTTACTAGCTGCAACGGCCAACTGCTCATCCCAAGCATCTAACATATCAGGCTTCTCTTTATTTTCTCTGATCTTTTTTAATAAATTGTTCCGTTGGGATACAATGCGATTATATTTTAATAATTGCTGGTAATAACTTGGATTTGCTTGTGAAATCTCTATATCTAAAAAACGCCTACGCATAGCAGGCATCCCTTTTATTAGCATTAAATCTTCGGGAGAAAATAATACAACATTCAGTAAACCAATGAGTTCCCGAGGTTTTATTGCATAATGATTTGATATGATTTCTTTTTTCTGACTGTTACTCAGCTTCATGACCAAGCTATTCTCAATATTCATACGGGAAAATATGATTGTAATACTACCATCTTCCTGCTGCCAACGAATCAGCTCAGCATCAACATTCGTACGATGAGAGCGCCCCATTGCACCATAGTAAATGGATTCGAGAATATTGGTTTTCCCTTGCGCATTTTGCCCAATAAATATATTAATTCCCTGGGTAAAATCTAAGGAAAGGTTTACATAATTTCGAATGTTTCTCAGAATTATTTTATTAACTTTCATGGTAACACCTTTTATTCAGTCGTTACTTTCCATTTACCAATATCTGTGATTTCAACTATATCACCAGGTTGTATTTTTTTGCGTCGTTCATAAATTTGGGCACCATTAATAAAGACAAGGCCATCTTCAATCAATAATTTAACTTGTCCACCAGATTCAATAATTCCTGCCCATTTTAAAAATTGATCAAGCTGAATGGTAGTTGTAGATATTCCTATTTCTTCCATTTAATTTGTCCTCACAGGCGTAATGATATAGTTGTAAGTTTCATCATCAATCGGTTTAATACTTGCAGGACTAAGAGGTGTATTTAACGAGAATATGAGTTGTTCGCTGCTAATATTTTTTAAAATATCCGTAACATATTTTGCATTAAAAGCAATTTCAACTTCATTACCTTGAACGATTGTTGTTACTGTTTCACATGCTTTACCGATATCAGGGTTGTTAGATGTAATAATAACACAATCATTTTTAAAAGCCAATTTAATAATATTATAATCACCATCTCTTGCTAATAAGGAGACACGTTCCACTGCATCCATAAAAGCATGAGTATCAATCGTGATGGTAGTAGCAAAACTAGGAGGAATTACTTTATTATAGTCAGGAAATTGTCCTTCGATCAGGCGAGAAATGATATAGATATTATCAAACGCAAAGGATACTTGATTCTTCTGACAATAAATTGTTACATCCATAGGAACGTCAGAAATCATAATGCGTGCTAATTCATTCAAAATCTTAGCAGGAATAATCATTTTAATGCTATCTGTATTATGACCAAGATGGTCTTTTTTTATTGCTAAGCGATGAGTGTTGGTAGCTACCATATTTACCTCATGCTGGTTGATTTCAAGTAAACCGCCAGTAAAAATGGGACGGGATTCATCAGTAGAGCAGGCAAAAACAGTCTTCTTGATCAGTTCTCTTAATATATTATCTTTAACGCTTATCATGGTATCACTCGTTGGCTTTTTTAACACAGGAAATTCTTCTGCTGGCAAGCTTAATAAATTAAATTGAGCTTGATTCGATGTAATTTGAATGGTTCTGTCTTCTGCACTTGAAGAAATTTCAATTATTTCTCCTGGTAACTTACGAACTAATTCTTGGAAATACCGTCCAGAGATTACTACTGTACCTGGTTCTTCAATTGTAGCTTCGATAATGCAGCTAATGCCAATTTCATAATTCGTTGCTTGTAATTCTAATTTATCTTCAAAGGCAGATAAATAGATACCTGTCAAAATAGGCATTGGAGTTTTAGTTGCAAGAGCCTTTTGCACTGTTTGTACTGCGTGGTTTAATTGCTCCTTTGTGCAGGAGATTTTCATTTTTAGTCCTCCATTCGGTATATTAATACTAAATAATATATATATTAATAAAACAGTCGTAATAGTAGTAGGGGGTGTAGATATGTTAATAACTCTAAAATTGCCTTATGTACAGTAAAAAACACTTGTTAATAACGTGTCAGTAAGTACTATAGGGGTTATCCACAAATCCACAGATTTTTACTGTGCATAAATTATCAACAAATAATGTACAGGCTAGTCCTACTGTTACTAACAGAGTTATACACGTATCGCCAAAGAAAGAGTGAATTGTGTGAGTAAAATAGCACTTTTTGTGGCATATAAGCGAATAAAAGATATTAAGTATTTTCAATTCGTTTGATTAATTCCTTAATTGTATTGCTTAATTTAATATCTGCATTACGTTCACGGCTGATTTTGTCATAAGCATGAATGACCGTTGTGTGATCACGTCCGCCAAACATTTCTCCAAGCCTCGGAAGTGAAGTCTCTGTTAGTTCTCTGGATAAATACATGGCAATCTGTCTAGGGTATGCAACATTGCGGGTTCGTTTTTTAGCCAGTAATTCA
>JBEQCC010000332.1:0-4236 GCA_041639455.1 Pelosinus sp.
AGCTCATCTTTGAACGATTTTATCGTGTTGATAAAACTCGTTCAAGAGAAATTGGTGGAACTGGACTAGGGTTGTCCATTGCAAAATCAATTGTATTAGCTCATGGGGGAAGTGTGAAAATAGAGAGTCAGATGGGGATGGGATCAACATTTATAATCACTTTACCACAGTAAAAACCACAGTTTTATTACTGTGGTTTTTATTTGGCAGTAGCTTACTATGCTATTGAACCATATTTTATGGAATAAGGTTAGGTTTTTACATAGTATATGACACCGTATTGCATCTGCTATTCATAGAATATAGTAAGTGTGTATATGAGGTGATCTTATGACTGGCAAAAATAATGAATATAAGTTAAATAATAGAAGACAAAAAGTAGGGGTAGCCTTGAGTGGCGGTGGCATTCGAGGTATGGCACACATAGGAGCACTAAAAGTATTAGTTGAACATAACATTCCGATTGATATGATTAGCGGGACCAGCGCAGGTGCGATTATTGCTAGTATGTATGCTTGTGGCTATACTCCGCAACAAATGCAGAATATGATACAAAATATTAAAATGGATGAGCTAATTGACTTAAATGTTACAGTCGGTGATCTCTTCAAGCACGGTATGAAATGGTTGTTTAATGGTGCTTTTCGTTTTTGGTCTGTATTACCTACTGGTTTTATAAAAGGGGATAAGGTAGAACAATATTTTTATCATTTATGGCAGAATAAGACTGTAAGAGATACCCAAATTCCAATTGCTATTACGGCTGTTGATTTACATTCCGCAGATACTATATTCTTTACTACTCCAGTCTTTGATCGTCGTGGTATTTTGAATGCAAGATATTATCATAATACCTCATTAACAGAAGCTGTTCGTGCAAGTATTTCAATACCAGGAATATTTTTTCCAAAGAAATACCGAAGTATGACATTAGTAGACGGAGCAGTTAAGAATAATTTGCCAACTGATATTTTACGTCATATGGGGGCTGATATAGTAATCGGAGTGGATTTAGGCTATGATGGTCAGTTTAACTATGATATTAAGACTGTAGGAGAGATATTAATACAATGTATTGAAATAATGGGGCGGGAAGTAACCTTACTTAAAGCAGAGCAATATGCTGATATTATTATTCGTCCTAATACTTTTGAAACAAAATTTAAAGATACAAAACAAGCTTTGCTATGTATAGGTCAGGGAGAACAAGCTGCAAAAGATAAATTATCATTGATAAAAGCCTTACTGAATAATTAATCATAGATCTATAGTAATTATTAATTACCGCTTTTTTAGGCGGTTTTTTTATGATTTCATTAGTGTACTTAAGTGGAAATAGCTGCTCTTGATAGAGCAGCTATTACAAGTAATACATTTCTTTAATCTACTACATATTGCAAATGAATGTTGATTATTGATGAGATTTTTTTTCTTTTTCAGAATCTTTGGATGATATAGGAGTGGTTTTCATATTTTTCAATGCTTGTTGTTGCTTACTCCACTCATTCGTACGATCAGGATGCTTTTCACTCATAATTATCACCTCCTGATTTAGTTTTCCCAAGGCGTTTTATTAAATTCAAAGTACTATATTATTCTAAAGGACATGGGAAAATTAGTTAATTATAGTTAAAAGCCTAGGTCCAATTCATGTATTGGTCTTAGGCTTTTAACTATAATTAAGATTTAATTGCTAGAAGTAATGGTGGTCGCATCTGTATTGCAGATGCTGCCGGGAGCAATAAATAAAATTTGTTCTACATTAACAGCGATAATTGTACCTATGGGGAATTGTGGTCCATTTATTACATCAACTGGACATGTTAATTGTAATAGAATAAATTCGGAATCTTCCTGTACAATATAAGTTGGTTCCTTACAATGCCGGTTTTCTATTTCTCCTAGAAATGTTCCAGTCAAAGAGTATTCTTCGAGTACTACCGTTATAATTAAGCCACCAGTAAGATCAAAACCCTTTCCTTTTGGATATTTCATTTTTTTTGCTCCTTCATTCATTTTTTAGTCATATATAATAATCACCTACTGTATACTATTCGTGGATTATAGTAAATGTGACATAGTAAGTTATTGTTCATTATGATAGGCTTTATTTTTTGTCCAGATGTATCCCTTTCTTACCAGTGGATGAGACTAAAGCCACAGTTTTAGGTAAAAATCTTGCATTTTATGTTATAATGTTATTCGATAATATTGCAGGAGAATTTTTATGGAGGACATTATCATAATGATGAAGATAAATGATCGTATTATCTTAAGCTTGTTTGATAAACTGGATCATTTAAGCTATAATATTGAAGAATAATGTAGAACTTACGGGAGTTGATATATATGTCAAAACCAGATCAATATAATGTAAAAATACCATCAAATCAAGTGAAGGATTCCAATATAAAATATTTTACTACGTATACTTATGGTTGCCAAATGAACCATCATGACTCTGAGCGATTAGCTGGTCAACTTAAAAGTATTGGTTATGAATATACTGAGAGTCTGGAGGGTGCTAATTTTATTTTAATTAATACTTGTTGTGTACGAGAAAGTGCTGAGAAAAAGATCTATGGTAAAATCGGAGAACTAAAAAATTTAAAGATAAGCAATCCGAATCTCATTATTGCCATTGCGGGTTGCATGGCGCAAAAGGATAAAGAAAAGTTATTTAAAAAAGCTCCACACATCGATTTAATTATTGGTACTCACAATGTGCATCAGTTGGTAGAGATTGTAAAAGAGTTTGAAGAATCAAAAGACCGTGTTTTAGCCGTTTGGGATCAAGCCGAACGTTTAGCGCCTGACGTACCAACAATACGTCGTGGAAAGATTTCAGCTTGGGTACCTATTATGTATGGTTGCAATAATTTTTGTACATATTGTATCGTACCTTATGTGAGGGGACGTGAGCGGAGTCGCCCTTTACACGATATTATAGAGGAAATTCATCAATTAGGACTAGACGGATTTAAAGAGATTACATTATTAGGGCAAAATGTTAATTCCTATGGCAATGATACAAAAGAGTATGGTGATTTTGCTGATTTACTTAAGGCCGTTGATCAAGTGGAAACCATTGAACGTGTTCGCTATATGACATCGCATCCACGTGATATAAACGATAAGGTAATCGATACGATTTTAAATAGTAAAAAGATCTGTGATCATTTCCATTTACCTGTTCAGTCAGGTAGTGATACCATTTTAAAAATGATGAATAGGGGCTATACAACTGGCTATTATCGTGAATTAGTTGAAAAAATTCGCAAAGCTATCCCTCATGCGAGTCTTACTACTGATATTATTGTGGGTTTTCCTGGTGAAACTGATGAATTATTTCAAGAAACTCTTGAATTTCTTAGAGAAATTCGCTTTGATGCTTCCTATACATTTCTGTATTCCAAACGTTCTGGTACGCCAGCAGCTACTATGACTGATCAAGTACCCCTGGCAGTCAAAAAAGAAAGGCTGCAAAAATTAATGGATGTACAGAATGATATAAGTTTGGAAATTAATCAACAATTCACAGATACTGTAGTAACTGTTATAGTGGAGGGGCCTAGTCAAAGAGATGAGAACAGGCTTATGGGGCGTACCACTACTAATAAGATAGTTCTATGGGACAAGCAAGGAACAGAGGAAGTTGGTCAGCTTGTAAATATTAAAATTACAACTGCACAAACCTGGATATTAAAAGGAAAACTAATTGATTAATCTGATTTGCATAGCGAAATCATTTTTTATATGATTTCGACTACACCAAGAAAGAGAGGCGAGCACCTATGACGATAAAGTATACCCCAATGATGGAACAATACTTAGAGATTAAAAGTCAGCACGAAAATGAAATCTTATTTTTTCGTATGGGAGATTTTTATGAGATGTTTTTTACGGATGCAGAGTTGGCGTCACGTGAATTAGAAATTACGCTTACAGCAAGAGATGGCGGGCAACGTGTTCCGATGTGTGGTATACCTTATCATGCAGCAGATACTTATATTGCGAAATTGATTAGCAAGGGCTATAAAGTAGCCATTTGTGAACAAGTCGAAGATCCAAAGCAAGCTAAGGGGATCGTTAAGCGTGAGGTTATCAAAATTATTACTCCGGGTACCATAATTGCTGAAAATCTTTTACCAGATAACAATAATAACTATCTGGCAGTGTTATATGAAGAAGAAGAAGAGCTAATTCTTGCTGCTGCCGATATTTCTACAGGTGAAT